>JBEPWN010000298.1:0-4197 GCA_041642395.1 Marinilabilia sp.
AACTTTCATCAGCAGTTGCCGAAAGCAACATAATGGGGATCATACTGGTGCTGAACTTAAAGATAATGGGCTTCTCCACATCTTCAGGAAGATAAGATTCTACCCGTCCAATGGCGTCCCGGATATCGTTCGTGGCTTCATCGAGATTGGTTCCCCATTCAAATTCCAATGTCACCAGCGATGTATTGTCTTTAGATATTGAAGTGAGTTCCTTCAGGTTGCTCACCGTATTGAGATTGTCCTCGAGAACCCTGGAAATATTGGTTTCAATATCAGCAGCACTGGCACCCTCATAGAATGTAAAAATACTCACCATGGGAGGATCAATCTCCGGATAAAGATCAATGGGAAGGTATCGAAGGGAAAAAAGCCCCATGATCACCACCCCCACGAATATCAGAATAACGGTAATCGGTTTTTTTACCGCTTTTTCGTATATACTCATCTCAACTATATTTCTGAATTAAAAACTTTAATGGATTCTGAACGGTTCCCGGTCATTTGCACAACATCATTCAACAACTTCAACGCGTGTACCCTCCAGTAGGCCTGCATGACCGGCAGTCACAACCTCTTCCTCTGTCGATAAGCCTGATATGATCTCGTAAACATCATCCACCCGGCGACCTGTTTTTACCTCCTTACGAACAACCTTTCCATCCTCAACCACAAACACAAATTTATCATTTGTTCCTTGTTGCTGCTGAACAGCCAGATCGGGCACAGTTACACGCTCCAGAGTTTTAAATACAATGTTGACGCGCCCAAACATGCCGGGACGAATCAGCATTTCCGGATTTGAAAACTTTGTTTCGACTGTAAAAGTCCGGGTAGCCACATCAATAACGGGATGTTTCAGGTGAACCTCACCGGTGAACGTTGTATCGGGATAAACATCCAGTTGCATGGATACCATCATTTCTTTTTTTACACTGGGAAAATACATCTCCGGCACATGAACATCAACCTGAACCGGATTAATTTGCATGACCGTTAAAATTCCGCCTGGAGCTGTCATAGAAAACATATCCCCTTCTTCGAAGTTACGTGCGGTAACCACTCCTTCAATGGGAGAGATCAACTGTGTATTTTCCTGCAGATTCTCATAAGAGGTACGGGTCACATCCAGCTCAGTGCGCATCTGGTCGAGTCGCTGCTGCGATACACTCCCTGCTTTATGAAGCGTATCAAGTCTTTCATACTCCCGCTCAAGGTTTTGAAGTTGAACTTTGGTTTGCCGCAATTGAGATGCATCCATTTGCACCAAAAGCTGTTCTTTATGTACAGGATCGCCCACTTCGACATATATCTTTTGAATGCGCAACTGCATCGACGGACTGATGATATTCTGCTCAAATGGCTTCACATTACCGGTGAAATCCATTTCCTGCTCAATGTTCCGGACTTCAGAAAAAGCAGTTTCCACACGTTTGATTTCATTTTCTTCTTCTTCGGCTGGGTCGCTTACGACATCACAAGCCACAAAACTGCTCAAAAAAATAACAAATGCGATCCGGCTTGTATATTTCAAAATATTTGTTTTCATATTCATCTGATTATGAATTTATTTCTTTGATACTATTTCTGAATGCCTATAGCAGGCCAATGATTTATTTGATGCGAAAACTGCATGTTCAATTAATTTGACAGCTTTAGTTCCCTGCAATACAATTACTATTCGGGCAAATTATTACCAAGTACTTTCTCATATTCAGCTCTTGCCGACAGGAAATCGAATCGGGCCTGATTTAAATTTAGACGAGCCTGAGTAAGGGCAATTTCAGCATCATTCAATTCCAAAAGCGTACCCACACCAGTCCGGTATCTTGTCCGGGAAATATTAAAACCCCGTTGAGCCTGATGCACTCCAACTTTTCCGGACTCAACCCTTTCAGCTGCTGCTTCCATGGAGGTATATGCATTCAATACAGATACAGAAGTTTGCCGTGCCACATTTTCACGTCGGAATTCAAGTTGCTCCATACTGATCTCCACCTGTTTTTCCTGATATCGTTTGGCGAAACCACTAAAAACAGGAATTTGTATCTGTACTCCTGCCACTATAGGCGTAACCCAGTCGTAATTATCAAACTCAAAATCGTTGGCTTCGGTCTGAAACTGATAATTCAGAAAACCCGAGACAGTAGGAAATCTTTGAGCTCTCGTTATTTCAAACTGTTTTTCGAGTTGAAGTTTCTGAACATCAAGTTGTCTTATTTCGCTGTTGTTAGAAATGTCATCCTGAGGGGTTGCAGGCAATTCCTCTATTAATTCGCTGAAAGTCTTTAAATCTTCATCGAACTTCAGAGGGACACCCTCATCTATCCCCAATAATATCCTGAGCATGAGAGTAGAAACTTTTCTTCCGTTTTTGGCCTCCGTAAGAGAAGGTTCCTGGTTACGCACCTGCACTTCAGAACGAATAACATCATATTCTGAAACAGATCCCTGTTCGTACATGCGTTTGGTATTTTCAAAATTTTCGCGGGCATTTTCCAGACTTCGTTTCATTACCCGGTATGAATCATTGGCCAGGAGACAATTAAAATAAGCTTTTCTCACCTCAGCCACCATATTTACACGCGACTGCCTGGCTGATTCAATAGCCTGCTCCATCTCGACCTCAGTCATTTGAATGTTCCGGAGAATTGACATATTAAACAATGGCATAGAAGCACGCAAGGCCCCAGAGTAACTATTGTCGTACCCAATCTCAATGGTATTACTGCCGGAGCCGGTACCTGGAACATCGCCACCACCTCCAAAAAAACCATCTTCGGGAAGAAACATCACCGGCTTCTTAATATTACGGTTATAGCCGGCCTCTGCCGATAGAGATGGAATAAGACCAGCCCACGCTTCTTTGCGTGAATAATCAACCTTCTCCAGTTCCATATCAGCAACCTTAATTGAAGGATTTTCAGATAAAGCAATCTCTACGGCTTTATCAAGGGTCAACAAAAGTGAGTCTCCTCCATATTCCTGGGAATGCCCTTGCGCTGGCAAAATCCAAAGTGCAATTGTCAATGCAGAAAAGCATAATTTGTGTGGTAATATTTTCATGGCATTCAATTTAAACGATCTTGCGTTAACCTCATACTTCTTGTATTTACGCCGCCAATGTGAATTGCTCTCCAAAATAGTTTGAGGCAAAATATGCTTTAACATCACTGGCACGGGCCCTGGAACGCTTCAATTTGAATAACCCTCCCGAATAAAATCAGGAAAGGCAGAGTACAACTCCCGGGGCAATACGTTTTATTCATTCGACAGAAGTTCTTCAAGCACATCGATTCCTTTGTGTGTGGAGATCCCTCGTGCAAAATTCAAAAATATACTCTCGAACAATTCTTTACGCGGAAACTCCTCGATGGGAAAGGCTTCATTACTATGGATGAGGTTGATCTGTTCATAGAAAATCCGGGCAATGAGCCGTGTATCAATGTCTTTTCTGAAAAGACCCTCCTCTTTCCCCCGCTCCAGCAGCCCTTTCAATTGATGCTGCCCCGATTGTCTGCTTTTATTAACCGTTTCACTCCAGATAAGAGGATAAAACCGTTGTAGATCTTCTAGATAAATGGGATTTACAACGTTGATGCTTTTCAGCCCATAACGCAAAATTCCGATAATGACCTCCATCACATTATTTGATTGTTCTGTCATTTTCCGGATATTAACATCATGTTCTTTTTGAAAAAAGTCAATAGCAGCCTTCAGAATTTCTGTTTTGTCGTTGTAATTTTCGTAAATGGTACGTTTCGACATGCCGACCTCGTTTGCCAGATCATCCATGGTTACACGTTTTATGCCCCGTGAAAAAAATAACTTTCCTGCGGCCTGTATGATTCTTTCTTTTATTTCCATTTAAAAATTATTTGATACCTCAAAAATATGTTGAAAACTAGAAAAACCAAAATAGTTTTTTGGTTTTAACTTTCATTAATGAAGATTCGATTTTTTAACAAAAGAGAAAATGAAACTAACCGGGCAACATACAAATTTTAGATTATAAATTTCTGATATTCGGCGAATCAAAAAATATAACGTACATGTTTACCTGCTATTATAAATTATTTGTGTCCGCTTAAAAGATTTAGATTGCTTCACTGCGTTCGCAATGACATTCAGACTTGAGGTTTTTTTGGGGTTGGGAGGGTGCGTTTTCGGCTGTGCCTTAAACGCAACCACCCCACCCCC
>JBEPWN010000299.1:0-4188 GCA_041642395.1 Marinilabilia sp.
CACTGTCGGTACTCCTGATCAGCGAAAGCGTATTTTTGAATTTCAGAAAGAAGTATTGAAACGAAAGGATGAACTTTTACCTCTGTTTTATGAACTGTCCGAAAACCAAGGCTACACATATCGAATGGGGAAAAGAAAGGCATTCGAATTAGCAGTTTTGGAATATCCATTCAGTTTATGGCAATGGTGTGGTCCTGTTGATGAGATCCCGGAGCAGGGAGCGTCAGCCGAGGAGCTTTTTTCTCATTTGCAGCAGTCAAGTGATTTCGGATATTTTTCTGATCAGCAATGGGAAGCCATCGGTCCGTATTTTTATCAGGCCTATAAAGAGCTTGGGTATTATCCGTACCTGGCGTCGCCATTGAAACCATGGCTCGATGAAATAAATGAGGATACTGTTTCTAATCAATTTATGGCCCCACAGATGGATCAATTGATTTTCGACAAGGAAGTTACACTTGATATTCTGAAACGATTAAAGAAAGCCGATCCGGAAATGATCGTAATCACCGGGGAAAATGACCCATGGAGTGCAACATCCATTGATCCTGAGGGGTTTAATGATCTTTTAAATATTGAAAAAGAAGACGGTTGCCACCGCACCCGTATAAATAATTTGCCCGATTCTCAGCGAAAGGAGGTAATTAATCAATTAAATAAATGGCTCAATTAATGGGATACTATACACTCAATAGATGGTTAGATTTTTAGATATTAGATTTAAGATGAATCATATGCTTTTGATAAATTGCATTTTAGAACAAACAGATTGATGGCTTTAGTCAATTGCTTCACAAGTGATTACAAAAGTTTAACGAAGTATTGCAGTAATAATAATCTGAAAATAAAAAAGACGGCCCAACGTTTTGGGTCGCCTTTTTCTTTTTGAACATGGGTTACTTGGGTCAGTCTTGTGTTCCTTGGGTAAAAAACACAAGAGCTTTCTGACACACACAAATTTAAAAAATAATGCATATTCTACAGGGTATTAATGCTTAATACTGTATATTCTTTTATGAACAGATTGTTTTTGATGATTAATGGGTTGTAGTGATAGAGGAAAGAGTTAGTCATTGTTGGTTTGAATTATAAAAACAACTAAATTTGGAAGGATAATCCTTAAAATTTATAATATGGCAAGTATAAGAGATTTGAAAAAAAACATTAACTATATGACATCAGAAATTGTTACTGAGGCTTATGTACGAAAAATGTTGTTTGATGAAATTAAAGACGAAGATTTTAGAAAGGTTTTGACTGATGCAATTGATCTTAGGAACGAGTTAATAGCTAAAGTAAATCACCCCGACGGCAGAAATAATCCGAAAAAAGTAAAAACTTTTTTTAAAGACATCAGAAATGAAATGGACAGTAAGTTTTCTGAATTAACTGAGGCAGTTAATCATTTAAAATAATCTTTGTGTTTTTATTCTTTAACCTGGACAATTCATAAATTATCTATTACGATGTTCAACTACCGGCTAAATAAAGTCGTCCTCAATAAAATTGACTTGAAAATAATTCATTATTCCCTTCATCAATTTCATTTGCGGTTGCCTTTATTTATTGGCATTTGAACATCTCATGACGAAAACTTATGAATAGACCAGGTTAAATAAAAAGAAACCAACAAAAACTCATTATGATATCCAATCAAAAACAATCATCAAGGGCACTTATGATCTTTTCAGGTGTTTGGGCGGGTCTGCTAATTATTTTCGCTCTTTCATTTTTCGAGTTATTCGAATCACCACTCTGGATGCGAGTTGTACTGGCAGTATTTATCGGACTGGCAGCGCTGTATTTTTACCTTGGAGGACATTACTTTATCAGAATTGAAGTCAAAAACAACAAAGACCTGATGGTGAAATATTACAATTTATTCCCTGTGGGCCGCAAATTTAAAGCATTCCAGATCCCACTCCGCCAGTTTCATCATCATGAAATAAAATATTCCGCCGGCGGATTAACTTCCTGGCTGATACTCTATCAGCGCGCGCCGGGAGGATTGGCAAAATATCCGGCAGTAGGTCTTTCGGCAGCAGGAAAAAGCGGACGCGAAGAGATTAGTAAATTTCTGCGAAAAGTTGAAAAAAAATAGAACAAAAAAACCAACTTGAAACCCGAATCATTTCAAGCAAGAAGCGAGCTATTTCGCACAACCCGGGTGTAAATATCTTTCCCCTAAACAACAAACAGCGGGAATAAACAAAAACCGTTGCGTTTAAACCTTTATTTATCAGCGTTTCAATACATTGTTAACAATGACCAGACACATCATTCTTACCCTTTTATTATGGGGTACTTTTTCAACAGTTTATGCACAATACCGGCAGGATGCCTGGACTCTCAGTCCCAAAATATCATTTGCAGATTATTCTGACCAGAAAAGCTGGGAAAATTATTCCATCAGCAAAGTGCCTCCCATATCCGTTTTCCTTGAAAAAGGCATTAAAGATTTTCTGAGTGCCGGTGGTTTTGTTGGTTACAGCGGCGATAAATACATCAATGACACGATACCTGATAACATAATGCGATACCGTACTTTTATGACGGGAGCCGTTGCCACCATTCATTATGCTCATTGGATTGAGCAACTCAGCGGACACAGCATTTTTTTAGGTGATTTTGATTTATATATCTCGGGTGTCATGCAAATGGCTTTCAACACTGCCAACGAAAAACATGTCTGGCAGGCGGATGAAGAAGAATTTTCAGATCGCAAAAGTTCGGAAGTAAAATTCAGGATTCGCCCCATTTTTGGTATCCGTTATTTTATCACAGACCGGTTCTGTATGCTGTTTGAAGCCGGCCGGGGAAACCCGGGATCAGTTACAACCGGGGTAACATGGGTGTTGTGGTAAACAGATATTAGGTCGCTAGGCCAGTAGGTTGGTAGGTTGGTAGGTTGGTAGGTCGCTAGGCCAGTAGGTTGGTAGGTTGGTAGGTTGGTAGGTCGCTAGGCCAGTAAGTTAATAGGTTGGTAGGTTAGTAGGTTGGTAGATTAGTAGGTTGGTAGCTTGGTAGGTGATTAGGCTAGTAGGTGAAGGTGGGAATGATCAATTAGATTTGGCAATCAAATTTTTGACAATAAAAATATTGGCCATGTCATGGCAGTCGGGAGAAATGGCTATTGACACCAGTCAGAATAGTACCATAGGAACGGCCGATATGGTTGCCCCGGAATTCATTCCGGAGATTATTTTGAGGCAAAAGCCTTTTTGGCTCCCTATATAAGAATAAATGTGATACTGACCCAATAAATTTATATCGCGGAAAAGATTGCTTCCCCAAAAGATTCCCGAAAAGTCAGGGGCAGGCTCAATCACTACTAATGACATGCAATGCATTAGAATTTATTACAAAAAGCCACAAAATCCCGTCTCTTTAAATCCTGAAATAAAAAAAAATATTATCTTTACCCCGCACACCCAAAACCCATAGATACTGTGTCCGACAATCAATTACAACATCGCATAGCACTGAGTCTGATCAAAGGAATCGGACCAAAACTGGCCCGTAACCTCATCGCATACCTTGGTTCAGAGTCAGCTCTATTTGAAGAAAAAATGCCGGTTCTGGCAAAAGTACCAGGCATCGGGAACTCCCTCGAACAACTACTGCGAAATATTGACCGTCCCGCATTGCTGAAAAGAGCCAGTCAGGAAGTACAGTTTATCGAAAAACATAACATCACACCCGTATTCTTTTCTGATCCTCACTATCCCCGCCGGCTATCGTATTGCAACGATGCACCTCTGATGGTTTATATTCATGGCCAATCGTGCTACGATGCACCAAGGGCCATAGGGATTGTAGGAACCCGCACGCCCACCGAAGATGGTATTGACTTATGTGAAAAACTAGTATCCGATCTGGCACAACGTCATCCGGGAACAGTAATTGTAAGCGGACTGGCCTACGGCGTGGATATTTGTGCCCACAAGGCATCCCT
Source organism: Marinilabilia sp. (assembly GCA_041642395.1). Lineage (GTDB taxonomy): Bacteria > Bacteroidota > Bacteroidia > Bacteroidales > Marinilabiliaceae > Marinilabilia. The sequence continues at coordinate 3,956 of JBEPWN010000299.1, forward strand.
GAAAAACAATCTTCCCACCATCGGAATACTGGCGCATGGTCTTGACCGCATCTATCCTTCTCTACACCGCAATACGGCAAAAGGAATGTTAGAAAATGGCGCGTTGATGACCGAATTCATGAGTGGCACCATTCCCGACAAACACAACTTTGTGCAACGCAACCGCATCATTGCAGGCTTGTCGGATGCAGTGCTGGTAATACAATCGGCACGCAAAGGAGGTGCCCTGATCA
>JBEPWN010000300.1:0-4184 GCA_041642395.1 Marinilabilia sp.
CAATGATCGCATTCAGAGGCGTGCGTATTTCATGACTCATCCGTGCCAGAAAATCACTTTTTGCACGAGTGGCGGCTTCTGCGGCTTCCTTTGCTTTACGGAGTTCAATGCTGCCTTCATAACGGGCAATCATTAATCCCATGGTTACTGCAAAGGCTTTGAACAATGTTTTTTGTGACTCATTCCAGTTGACCGATTTCAATTCCATGCCAAAACCGATGAATCCCCAAAATGTATCATGCACAAAAACCGGAACAATGAGTACGGAAGAAGCATTCAGTTTATGAAGGAATGATTTTTCGCGTGCAGAAGCAGAATCTGAGGATATCTCAAGTTCTTTTCGGTCGCTGAGTGTAAAGTACCACGAGGGATTAATGTTTTCGTAAGTCAGATCCGCCATGTCTTCCCTGATAACCGGTTCAAGCTTGGAGTAATTCCATTCTACAAAGTGTTTGAAGAGAAGCTTTCCGGGTTCGTTTCGATAATTGCGGAAAGCAAAAGCTTTGTCAACTCCGGCACCGTTTCCAAGTACCCGAAGTGCTTTTTGAAGAGCTTCCTTAAAATGAGAACTGGCGATGAGTTCTTTTAATGCTTCCGAAACTCCCTCCAAAAGCCTGTCGCGCATCATAATTTCACTAAACGCCTCTTTTTGAGCAGTTATATCAATGATGACACCCTGGAAAGTTGTTTGTGCCGACTGGCTGTCCACCACCGGAAGCCCTTTTTCGTAAACCCATTTCCGGTTACCAAAGAGATCACGAATCCGGTATTCTACTTCAAAGGGCAACCGGTTTTGCATGGCTTTGTGGAGTGTTTCCATCACAAGTGACACATCTTCTTTTTCGATAAAGGGAACAATAGACTGGCCCTCCTGAATAAATGCATTGATACCGAGTCCGATTATTTTTTCCACCCCTCCACTGATGAAAAGCATGGTGCGTTTTTTGTCATTTTGGCAGTGATAGACAATTCCCGGCACATTCGATACTATATTCCGGTAGTTCTCCCGGCTGCGTTCCAGATCCTTGAGTGCCTGCCTTAATGGGGTGATGTTGGTTGATATGCCGCATATTGATGTAATTTCTCCATCGCGGTTTTTGATTGGAAATTTGTTTGCCAGGAAGATGAGTTTATTCTTTCCGTTAAGAAAAAATTCTTCCCGTTGAATAGATTTTCCAGCCGACAAAACTTCTTCATCATTTTTTCTGAAGGTATTTGCCACTTCTGGCGGAAATATTTCCTGATCGGTCCTTCCAATTATTCTGTGAGCCTCCATGCCGAGGCTTTCTTCCATTGGCTGGTTGATAAGGGTGTATCGCCCTTCCAGATCTTTAACATATATCAGCGCTGCACTATTATTGATGATGTTGTTCAGCAGTTGCCGGTTAATTTGTAGCTGTCGATTTTCCAATCCACGTGTTTTTTCATCATGTCGGATTTTTCGAAAGAATACTATGGCCAGCCATACACCAACTATGATTGATAATAACATGAATACTGACAACACAACAAATCCTATCAGCATCCATCGCTCCATGGCCTGGTTTTGATTATAATTTGCCTGTTCGCCTGCTTGCTGTATGTTTTTAGAACTTTGGTCCATCAGGGCCTGGGCCTGATCTGTTTTTTCGAGTGCCTTTACCAGACCAAGCATTTCTGACTTATAGGCGGACAGACCACGTCGCATGCGTTGCAAAGGCTCTTCGGATGATGAACCGGGCGGAACCATTCCTTTAGGTGGTATGAGATTTAAAATGCGCTGAAATACATCATTGACCATTTGGGACGTCACCGCTACGTCAGGATAAGCCCAGAGTTGTTTTTCTATTTCTTTGAGATGGAGAAGCTGAAACAGAAGATCGTTGTACATTTCTGACTCTTCCCGTGGGTTCACATTCTGGTCGGACTTCCATGCCAGGCGCCGGGGAAAAGGCTGGCGTGCAGCAGAAAAAACATCCTGAAAGAGAGAGTCCATTATTTGCTCTGAATCATTGCGCCGGTTCTTCAGATCAATGACCAGCAGCCAGTATTTTTTGTGTTTTTTTAGCCAATTGTCTATTGATGCCAGTTCCTGCCGGCTGTTAGTATTTATCCGGCTTTGATGTGCTTCATCCAGCAGTAATTCTATATCATAAGTGAGACTGTCAACGATTAAAGTGGAGGTGGTGTCGCTTTTTAAAGTCAGGTTCCCCGCCTGAATGCGTGAGATGTAAATCTGGTGAAGAAGCCTGTCAACTTTCTCGGTACTCCTTACCCAGTCTTTCAGATAGGCGATACCCAGCAGACTGGCACCTGCCACGAAAACCAGTAATATCAAATTGAAGATGTATCCGCCAAGTACTTTTTGACTGATAGAACCGATTGGTTTTGAAAGATTTATAATCTTGTGTAACATATATTTAAGGTGGTACTCAATAATTGATCGTGAGATTTTTAGATATGAGATTTAAGAGGGCTTATATCATACTGAAAGACAATTACTTAGTTTGCGAGATGCTTTAAATATAAACAATTATCTGTTAACTCATTACAAAGGTTTAACGGACTATTGACTCAATGAGCTTTACAAAAATGGGAAAAATTAATTAAAGCCCCTCTATAAAGTCAGCAAAATGTCTGATGAATAGGAATATATATAAGCGGGTATCATTAGCCTGTAAAATTAGAAAATTCTTCTTAATTGGGTTTCTTAATTGTTTCAGGGGTTATTCTCTCCGATATGAATAACGGCAAAAATACAGTTTGGGTTACTATTCTGAATAATTTTTTTGAAAGTGATGCGTTATGATCATAGATGAATGAAAAGTTCTACAGTTTAATTTTTTTTAATTGGACTGTTTAAGTGATTTATTCAGGAACCCCAAAAAATGAATTCATTTTAACCCATAAATGATAACAAATTCCGGCCAGTTATAAGCGAACACTGTTTGTCTTTATTGCTGATTACCCGGAAGCGTTTCTTCAAAATACCTTTGCAAGAAAATATTTATGTATATATTTTAATTCAATAGCCCGTTAAATTTTTGTAATGACTTGATATTTAATTGTTTAAAACTCAAAGGTTATTTTATCAACAGATTATCAGCACCATACGATTTAGTATTAAAAAATCTAACCGTTTGTTAAATATAGCTTATGAAAAATTCTTTTACAACTGAAATGGATTTTATTAATTCAAAGAGTCTTTATTTAAGACGATTGCTTATGAGATTACCTGATCATAAGCTTCAGGATATTCTCATTGCTCCCCGGGAAGAATTTATCAGGAATCTTAAATGGCAACTTCATTCTTCCGGAGAAAGAGACAATTGATTGCGGAGTTAAGAATTTGCCGGTAGGACTAACGGACTAACTTAATAATCCACATCGGGGTTTTCCTTGATCATGTTTTTAGTGGATAACAATCCACATGCTGCGAGTATGTCTTCACCTCTTGATCGTCTGATTGTGGTTGTAAGTCCTTTTTTATTCAACTCATCAGCAAACCATTGCATTGTTTGACCTGAGGAGCCTTTTAACGGAGAATCCGGAATGGGATGAAACCGAATGAGGTTGATTCGGCAACGCAGTCCGTTCAGAAGTTTGGACAGCCCTTTTACATGTGCCGGTGTATCATTAATGCCTTCGAACAGAATATATTCAAAGGAAATGCGGCGTTGACGGCCAAAATCATATTCACGTAAAGCATCAATCACCTGTTCTATGGGATAAACCTGCTCTATGGGCATGAGTTTGCGTCGTTCTTCGTTGAAAGGGGTATGCAGACTGATAGCAAGGTGGGCATCACTCTCTTCAATAAAACGTCGCATGGCAGGTTCCACTCCAATTGTGGAAACATTAATGCGGCGCGGACTCCAGCCCATTCCCCATTCTGAAGTGAATATTTCCAGGCTCTTCAGCACGTTTTCAATATTGTCCATGGGCTCGCCCATGCCCATATAAACAACATTGGTAAGTTGCTCACTTTCGGGAAGGCTTAATACCTGGTTGACCATTTCGCCTGCCGTTAGTTGACCCTGAAAACCCTGTTTCCCGGTCATGCAAAAAAGACATCCCATTTTGCATCCCACCTGAGAGGAAATACAAAGCGTATGGCGATTGTCTTCAGGAATATAGGCCGCCTCGATGAACAAACCTTTGTGTGCGGGGAAGAGATATTTTTTTGTGCCATCTGAAGAAACTTC
>JBEPWN010000301.1:0-4178 GCA_041642395.1 Marinilabilia sp.
TGTTATTATACCACAATCAATAGATCGTTAGATTTTTAGATATGAGATTTAAGAAGAATCGTATCCTGAAACTTCCCTTGGATTGGTCTTTTCATCTAACTAAAAAGTAAAATGCTTTAAAACAGTTGCTTACCTAATCCTGTTAGTCGTTTGGGTATGTCGCAAAAGGGCAATCCAACTTCCCTTTCAGCTATGAGCTTCGAGCTTTGAGGTACTGCTGTCTTCCCCCGCGGCTGGCGTACTTAAATCTTATATCTAAAAATCTAACAGTCTATAGATGCCATGGATATACTATTTAATCAATTGGTTGATTAAATGGGTTCAGCATGAAAGATAAAAGCCTGTAAGTGCTTTACGCACCAACAGGCTTTCAATTTTTGGAGAAATAAAGGATTTATTCTTTATCGCATTCTTTTTTCTCGACTTTTTTGTCGCATTCTTTTTTCTCTTGCTTGTCGCACTCTTTTGCTTTTTTCTCACATTTCTTCTCACACTCTTTTTTCTCTGGTTCCTGCATCATTGCATTAGACATTACAGGTGCCGACAGAGCCAAAGTAAATACAAAAATGAATGATAATGCTAATTTACGTTTCATAGTACTATTGATTTTAGATTAATAAAAATTCTATTTAATGCATTACAAGTTTAGAACCATTCTTAATTGATGTGAGTTATTGAGATGTTATTGTATGTTAACGCAATGTTAATAGAGTAATTTGTCCGGTATTTCTTATCATTCTTCATCCCGGAAACGTTTTGTAGCAACCGTCATTGTATTGATTCTAAAGGAATATATGAGATTGTAAAAGTGACTGTCAGGACCATGGAAGTAATCAGCCCATTAATACAGGAAAAAGCTTCCCGGGCACCTGCGTAATTTTATGGGATGCCGGGATATTATTTTTGTACTTACTTACAGTCTATAAGTAAAAAGCTGATTACCTGATGTATAGTTTGGGGTAAATAAAAAAGGCCCGAAAATTGTAACAATTATGGAAACATTTCCATACAAGAGATGATTGGTTAATATTAGACACTAAAACCACGTTATCATGAAGCGTTTTTTCTGGTTTACAATTGCATTTTCATTGTTGACGTCCGGTGTTAATGTGTTTGCTTCACATGACCGCCCCGGGGCTTCGGTTGCTGCCCAGCCTGCTTACGAGCCGGGTGAAGAGCTTATGTACTCTTTAAAATATGGATTTATTAAGGGCGGTGAAGCAAAACTGGTAGTTCGCGACACCACTTTGTTTGGCGATAAGGTTCATCACGTCATCGCCATGGGCAAAACCGTAGGAGTGGCCGATGCCATTTACAAAGTACGCGATCAGTACGAGAGTTTTATTAATCCGCATACAGGATTACCTGTTAAGTCGATTCGTGATATTCGTGAGGGCAGTTACCGTAATTACAATGAGGTAATCTTTGAGCATCAGCACGCCGACTCGGCAAAGGTACATAGCCAGAAATCTGGTGAGCACTGGGTGCCGGAGAACATTCACGATATTTTATCCGCTTTTTATTATTCACGGATACATAAATTCAACGATGATCTGAAAAAGGGCGATGTGATTGAGTTGATGACCTATTTTTCGGATGAGCTGTTCCCGTTAAGAATCCGCTATAAGGGCACAGAAGTGATCGATACACCCCTCGGGAAGCTAGAGTGTTATGTGTTTTCGCCGGTAACAGAAGTAGGAAGGGCATTTAAAACCGAAGATGATATGCAGGTTTGGATATCACGCGATAAGAATCGCTTGCCGGTGCGTATCAGGTTTCAGCTCAGGGTAGGGGCATTTACCTGTAATCTTGAACAATTCAGAGGTTTGAAGAACCCGGTTTCAAGTTTTATTGCTCAATAAATGGATGAAGCTCTGGCGGTTTAATGGATTTACACTATTTTTGCAGAGTTGAAGAAATTACACACATAAATTAAGGTTCAAAATATGACAACAACCGCAGACTTCAGGAACGGAATGTGCATTGAATTTAACGGACAGTTATTTTTTATTATCCAGTTTCAGCATGTAAAACCCGGTAAAGGGCCGGCTTTTGTAAGAACAAAGCTGAAGAATGTATCTACCGGAAAAGTCATTGATAATACATTTTCATCAGGACATAAGATTACCGAAGCACGTGTGGAGAGACGGCCACATCAATACCTCTACAAAGATGATCTGGGTTATCATTTCATGAACGCTGAAACGTTTGAACAGGTAAATATTGCTGAGGACCTGATCGACAATTCTCACTTGCTGAAAGAGGGCCTTGAAATTGAAGTGGTTTATCACGCAGATACCGAAACACCTCTTATGGTGAACCTGCCTCAGTTTATCACTTTTGAGGTTACTTATACTGAACCGGGTATGCGCGGAGACACTTCGTCCACCAACTCGTTGAAACCCGCAACTGTTGATACCGGAGCAACCATTATGGTGCCTTTGTTCGTTAACACCGGCGACAAAATAAAAGTAGATACACGCGATCAATCCTACGTGGAGCGTGTGAAAGAATAAGTATTTTTATATAATCATGTTATCCGCAGAATTTCTTATAAAGAATTATTCTGCGGATTTCTTGTTTTAAAGAATAAAGACTTCATTTTGCTCCCCGGGGATGAAAAAGAATGGGTAATTGACACAAAATTACAGTAAGTGCGGTAAATGACATGATGGCCACGATCCGGAAGCATTGCATTTTCTTGAATATATTTGTATTATAGTCTTGCTGAAAATATTCGCAATAAAAAATAAAATTTCGTACATTTAGGCCAATTGTAAACAAGTTACCATTATCCATGATAACGCAAGTGAAAAAGAAAAGACTTCGTCTGTATAAAGATCGTCTTAATATTTTGTTGGACATTGCCCAGACCATCAATCAGGATCACAGTATTGATGATTTGCTTGCGGAGTTTGAAATATTACTGCGTGAGGAATTGGAAGTTGGTAAAATACTGGTGGTTACTAATTCTGACGGTAAATGGGAAAATCTTCTTATTTCAGGAGTATCTGTATCCGAAGTAGAGAAAATTGATGTTGAACGTGACTTACTCCAATATAAATCCATAGAGAATATTACCCTGGCACCTCCGGTTCCCTTGCAGGGTTTTGATGCGGTTATTCCACTGTTTCACCGTTATCGGGCCATTGGTTATTTGCTCATTGGCGACATTGAAGAAGAGCAGCAGGGAATCAGTCCCACGATAAAACATTTAAAGCTCATACAGATTATCTCCAATCTGATCATCGTATTCATAGAGAATAAGAGGATGCAGGAAGCTGTGCTTGAGCAGGAAGCATTAAAGAAGGAGATGGAAGTGGCTTCAAGGATCCAGAATCAGTTGATTCCAAGCGATGATGAATTGCCTCATCATAGAAAACTGGAGTTGCAGGCCTTTTATCATCCACACTGGGGTGTGGGAGGTGACTATTACGATATCATCTCTTTATCGCGCAGCACCATTGGGTTTTGTGTGGCTGATGTTTCCGGAAAGGGAATTGCTGCGGCTTTGCTGATGTCTAATTTTCAGGCCGTAATACGTACGCTTTTTACTTCGGGGATCAATCTTAAAAAGCTTGTTCATCAGCTCAACAAACGGGTCAACAGCAGTGCACATAATGAGAAGTTCATTACCATGTTCATTGGTAAATATGATCTGCGTTCGCGCCGTCTCACCTATGTAAATGCCGGACATTTGCCTCCGTTGCTTTTTGACCATCGCAAGTCGCATCTTTCTTCTCTGGATAAAGGTTGCATCGGCCTGGGGATGCTGGATGTCATTCCATCTGTTGAAGTGGGCAAAGTTGTTATTCCTAAAAATGCCAAACTCATGGCTTTTACCGACGGACTGGTCGAGCTGGAGCGTGACAATGAAGTTCAATCGGGACTAATCAATATTGAAAAGATTCTCACCAACGGTCTCGGCATTAAAGAAAACATGGAAGAAGCCAAAAATCTGGTGAGCCGTCATATTGAATCGGGTGCTGTTTTTGATGATATCTCTCTTATTGGAATGGAGTTTAAGTAGTGTCTGCCTATACAATAGATTGTTAGATTTTTAGATGTTAGATGCTAGATGAATTGTTTCATATTGAAAACCAACTTCTTATCATCTTGCGTGCTTTAAATTGATGCAATTGACTGACAGCCGATTACAAAAGTTTAACGGACTATTG
>JBEPWN010000302.1:0-4148 GCA_041642395.1 Marinilabilia sp.
TTTTTTTAACACTTTGAAATCGTCATTCTTAACAAATCCGGTTCCGGAAATACCTTGCCGGTGTAAATACTTTCCATAATCAAAAGCCAACGGATTGGACGGGGAGCTGTGTCCATGCAGCATAGTCTTAAACCCTACTACGTTTCCGGCACTGGCAGGCAGGATCAACATCGAATCATCCGGTTCAACAATTATCTGCCACCTGTCCCTACTCCCAATGACTAATGAATCATTTGAAGCCACCTCTAACGGCACTATTTCAAAACGATAATAGCCCGAATGAGTAATATCTGTTTCGATAACCCTGCCGGTGGCTTCAACGGGATAAACACCACCTATCCGGGTTGGTATATTAAAAGTTGCCAGGATCATCCCTGACTGAAACAAGAACAGAATAAAAAGCACGCCGCATATCCACCGGTTACGATGCTTTTGATATATACCGGGAACAAAAACAATCAGAAAAAGAAATAAGACGTTAATCAACAAGGGAATAAGCAGATAGTGCACAGATATTTGATCCGGAAAAGAAGCCACAAATATTCCGAATCCCAATGCAAATGCAAAACGAACAAACGGAATGGTTCTTAAAAGTCCAATGGCAAGCATAAAAAATGGTTTGGTATTACGAAAAATCTCTCAGCTCTCCAATCGAAGAGAGATGTGTGTGTAATAGCAAACCCCTTTAGCAGAAATTATCTACCGTTTCAAGATACAAACAAATGATTAAAATCCCAATAAAATAGATCGTTAGTCCCGACCCTTCGGGATTACATGATAGATGTTAGACATATCATCCTGAAGTTTCGGGATTGAAAACAAACCTATTAACACCCTGAAAGGTTAAAGTTCAAACAATTGACTATCATGTAATTACAATAGATTATCGGACTATTGAATTATGAACTTTTAATTTTTCCTGTAAAGATATTAAATACAGCAAGAAACAGGTATTTAACATCCGTCCGTACCGGATGTTTCAATTTTTCAGCCAGATAGATGCGTTCGGCTTCAATATTCCCTTCAGAATCAGGCATCAGTAAAGCCACATAAGGCGGGATGCAACCAGGTTTAAACCTGACTCTCAACTCCTTAATATCGCCAGGAAGTTCATTAAAACGTGCCCGGCTTAAAGGACGTACCCCTACAATATTCATTTCTCCTTTAAGCACATTTAGCAGTTGCGGCAGTTCATCAAGCCAGTATTTGCGGTAAAATTTTCCCCAGCTTGCCAATCTGAAATCATTGGCCGGCTTACCGGTTTCATTGTACCCATTTAACTTTGTAATGTATTCCTGCAAAAATTCAGCAAAAGGATGCATTGTGCGTAACTTGTAAACCTTAATTATTTTTCCATTCTTCCCGATTCGTTGCATTGGAAATAAGGGTCCAAAACTTGGTTTTTGGCCATAGTCAGGCTCACTTGTCTTCATCACTGCAAAATACAGCAGTCCGTCAATCTCTTTGTATTCAATAATATCAAAACCACAACTTACAATCCTCCCCAAAGTTTCACCCATTGTCAGGTATCTGTAACTGCCCTTAGTGATAAAAAAATAAGCTTTTTGAATGTAACGGATCTTGGGTGCTACCCGGTGAAATAAAAAAATTAAGCCCCATAGGATGTAAAAAAAGAATGGAATTTTAATTTTAGCCTTCAACCTGGCCTTGACATTTTTAGCAGGCTCAACACAACCGATGAAAATCCCTGCATCGGCAATTGACCTGTTTATCTGCATCATAAACTTATTGACATACCGCGCATCATTCAGTCGACGCAAATTAACCACCGAACGGGTGTGATCCTTAACCTGCTCCCTCACTTCTTCTCTTGTACAGGCGTTTATCAGGCTGACATTATCCCGCTCGGGAACAAGATGATAAACCAAAAACTGATAAACATCCATACTGATGGTCTTCAATATGGCCTCTTTCTTTCTGTCAATTCGTGGTTTTACAAAGGGGGGGCTGTGTTCAACATTCCCCTTTGCAATTACCTCAGGAAAAACATGTGTTAATAATTCATTATATTTCATGGCCATTGATAGTTTAATCTTTTCAATAAAAATTGCTTCGCATTGATTTAACCTGCTTTCAGAAAAGTATTACTCTTTTCTACCTACAAGATACAACGGGAAGTCCCACAATGTCCACAATTCTTACACCAACGTAGAAATAAAGATTTAGGGGTTTAAGAGCTTTTTGTCCCTTAATACGCAAAAAATCAGCATTCGCCCATAAATTCATGTATTTTGTCAAAAGCAACCCCTAAAATCCGGTTTTGAGGAATGGCTATAAATTGTTGATATAGCACGTTAAAGGGTTCCTTTCACTTTTTTTCCGGTTGCGCTGACATCCATTTTATCCTTAAAAATTACGTCTGAAGGAATTTTGTATGATGCCAGACATAGAGCACATGCAGCGCGAACATCATCAGCAAAAATTGTTGTTGCGGGAGCTTTAACGACCGTTGCACGAAGGGCCTCACCCAGTACAGGATGATCGTATCCTTCCACCGTGCAATCAATCACTCCCGGCATGGCAACGATCACTTCCTCAATCTCCTTTGGTCCTACCCGCTTACCACCAACTTTTATCATCTCTTTTTTGCGGGCACTGAGATAGATAAACCCGTCTTCATCCACTGTGCCAAGGTCACCTGTATGCAGCCAACCATCACGCAATGCCATATCAGTAGAAATTTGATCTTCAAAATACCCCTTCATTATATTTTGTCCACGGGCCAGAATTTCGCCTACCTCTCCAGGGAATACTTTATATCCATTATCATTCATAACCTTGAGTTCAACACCCGGAATCCCCATTCCAATGGATCCAAGTTTTTGAGGAAGTCTGTCAGGTGGCAAAAAAGAAAGCCGGGCCGTCGCTTCTGTCTGTCCATACATCACAAAAAAGCGCACATTAGAGAAAATCTCTATAAATTCAGAAATAAACGCTTTATGCAATTTTCCCCCTGCCTGTGTCACATATCTCAAGGAAGGGAAATAACCCTTTCTGAAAGAATCAGACTTTCGTAATAAAACCTGAAAATGACTGGGAACCCCGGCAAAACCGGTACATTCATATTGTCGCAGATCGCGCAGAACACTGCCTAAAAACATGAAATTGTTATTCAAGACAAGCGTCCCCCCTGCTTTTAAATGCGTATGCAACAGTGAGAGTCCATAACAATAAAAAAACGGCAATACCACCAGCATTTTATCATCCCGGGTAAGCTCCAGATATTCAAGAATAGACTGTGTATTTGCAATGAGGTTTCCATGTGTGATCATCACTCCTTTGGGAATAGCCGTTGAACCGGAAGTGAAAATAATCTGAGCCACATCATCGTTCTTTAGCTCTGGTCCCGGCAGGTACTCCCGAATATTCTGATTTTCGATCAAACCCTGAATGCTTTCTTCATCAGTTACAGGCAAACCGGATGAAAGTTGTCTGCTAACCGAAGTGTGCATAAATATGTGCATGGCCTTTGTTTTTTCCTGCACATATTTAAGATTAGAAGGCTCAATCACCGGATTGAGGGGAACACAGATACACCCGGACTTCATAATAGCCAGGTAAGCTTTTACAAAAAAGGCATTGTTGGGTGAAATAAGCAGGATAATTGCACCTTTCCTAAATTTACCCTTCAACCATGCTGACAAACGGACCACATCCCTTGACATACTCAGATAGCTGCAATGCTCTTTTGCTGATATTAACAAATCCTTTTCAAGACCTGCTGTGTCACGGAAAAAATAATCAACTGCATTCATACTTGGAATTAGGTTAAATGATTGTTCGAATGCAACTTATCACAACATTCGTGTCATCCTCCACATAAATTTTGATGATTGAAAAACCATAAACATTTATAAGAAATCAATATTGTGATATCAGGGTCGCCAGAAATCATAATCATGCAAAGGTGGTTGCCTCAAATAATCAGTGGTTTTTAATTTTCTTTCAAAGTTTGCAAAGTTATTTTTTACATCTTCTTCAGTCATGTCCATTTCCTGTGCAACTTCATTCGCCGGATAGCCTTTCTCCCAGGCAAACCAAAGCAGATCCATCTGTTCAAAAGGCATCTGATAGAAAAACTCTTCCTGAGTCTGTTCTGCAGTATAGGTATCAGTCGTGGGTGTCCG
>JBEPWN010000303.1:0-4137 GCA_041642395.1 Marinilabilia sp.
GCCGGTCTGGCATTAATGATGTATCAATCAGAACACTGGTGGAATATTTCCCGGCGGCAATGGCAGCAGCAGCAATTGGGGCACTAAACCCCACCACAAAAGACACCCAGCCGGCAAGAAACCCAACCACCGGATGATATATCTTCCCCAAAAAATGGTATTCCCCGCCCGAACGCGGAAACAGGCTGCCAAGTTCGCCGTAAGCAAAAGCACCACACAGCGCCGTAATGCCTCCTACCACCCAAAGCAACAAAATAGTAAAAGGGGAAGAAATATCTTTAAGCTGAAAGCCAAGACTGGTAAATATACCGGTTCCTATCATGTTGGCAACAACTATGGAGATGGCCGTAATCAATCCGATGTTGTTCTTTTCTGACATATTTATATTGCTTGTCGGTCCTGAACAGATAGTGTCGTATCAAAAACTACTGTTTTTCTACCATATAGGCAAATGATCATGCAAGTCATGAAAAATAAATCCAGCCAATTGGATTTTTTCTGAAATGTCAGAGGGTTTGTATTCCGGGCCTTTGGAATATTTATTTGTGTCGTAAGTAAAGTCGTAAAGCAAAAAAACTAAACGCAAAGACGCAATGACGCAAAGTTTTTATTACCAAAGAATCGTGCTAAATGCTTGCTGTTGTGCAAATGACTTACTATCAGGAACTGAAAAAAATCGAACGTAGTATTATTAAGCACAGTCGTAAAGTGAAATTCAGGTACAAAGAAAAAGAACGAATCACAAAAAATGTGGTCCGTTCTTTTAAAAAGCAATCATTCCTGCCGGGAAACAGCAGTATTCTCTTTTCCCTCAAAACCAAAGATGTCTTTTATGCTTCAAAAGTACTCAGGTAACGTTCGCCGGTATCGGGAAGCAATACTACAATACGTTTTCCCTTAAGTTCGGGTCGCTTGGCCATTTCAATAGCAGCCCAAAGCGCAGCACCACATGAGTATCCAACCAGCATGCCCTCTTTTTTTGCAGCGTCATTCGATGTACGAATGGCATCCTCATTTTCAACAGTGATGACCTCGTCAATGACATCCTGATCGAGATTATTGGGGATAAAGCCGGCACCAATTCCCTGTATTTTGTGAGGTCCGGGTTTACCTCCAGACAACACAGGCGATGCCGCCGGTTCAACTGCAACAATTTTCACATCCGGCTTTTTCTTTTTCAAATAATGTCCCACACCGGTAATGGTTCCACCGGTACCAACACCAGCAACAAAAACGTCGATTTCACCATCGGTATCGTTCAAAATTTCCACTGCGGTACTTCTGTAATGCGCATCAGGATTTGCTTTATTATTAAACTGCTGAGGAATGAATGACTTAGGATAAGTAGCTGCCAGCTCAGCGGCCTTGCCAATGGCACCATTCATTCCCTCAGGGGCAGGCGTAAGCACCAGTTCGGCACCAAATTTCTTCAACAATTTTCGACGTTCAATGGTCATGCTTTCAGGCATGCAAAGCACCAGTTTATATCCCTTAACGGCTGCCACCACGGCAAGACCAACGCCCGTGTTGCCACTGGTGGGTTCTACAATGACAGTGTCTTTGTCCAACAGACCCTCTTTTTCTGCGGCTTCGATCATACCCAGGGCAGGCCGGTCTTTCACTGATCCTCCAGGGTTGCGCGATTCAAGTTTAGCTACGATCTCAGCCACGGCGCCATCTGCCATCCTGTTTACTTTGACCAATGGTGTATTCCCTATCAGCTCGGTCATGTTTTGTGCTATCTTTGTCATAATTCAAATATTTAGCCCTCAGGTCTCATCAAATAAGACTTTCGGGAAGGTTAATAATAATTAGGTTGGTAGGTCAGTAGGTTGGTGGGTCATTAGGTTGGTGGGTCATTAGGTTGGTGGGTCATTAGGTTGGTAGGTCATTAGGTCGGTAGGTCATTCGATATGAGATTTATATGGTTCTTTATGGACAGACACTAAATAGTGTCGGTCTATAAACTAAGCAAAGTTTGTTTATAGTCATGCGTCTGTTCAGAAGGTTCCGTTTTCAAGGCTTGCCATTGGCGGAAATGCGGAGTTTACTCGAGTAAATTCTTGTGCTGAGCTTGTCGAAGTAAGCAATTTCTGCCAATGGCGTAACGCAGAAAACGGGACTTTATGGACAGACACTAAATATAATACATCAGCGAATCATCATGTGCATATATTTTGGGAAGCGCATCCAAAGTGAGTTTGTCAAAAACTTCATCTACTGATTTAGATGTGTGGTATAGAAACTGAGAAACAGCTTCCTGCTTGGATGATTCTTCCGCCCCTTTCGCATCTGTTTTTTTTCTTTCCCATTCCGGATCCAGACATCGAAGCAACTCCAGAAATGACATTTCTTCCAGAGGCCGGGACAAACGATACCCACCCTGAGCACCCCGTTTTACCTCCACCAACTTACCTTTTCTGAAATCAGAAGCAATGCCTTCCAAAAATTTATGGGGCAAAGCATCGGCATCAGCCAGTTCTTTAACGGCCTTATATCCCGGCCAGGCATAATGCAACTGCATAAGGAAAACAAGTCCGTAATGTACGCGTTTGGAAAACTTCATAATATCATCCCTTTTTAATATGCTTTTTTGCAAATTTACAAACAATTTATTTACCCACAAGGCTTTTAAGGTTTTTTATCGCCTATTTTTTAGATATGATATAGCTATTCCAATAACGACTGGGCATTCCCTTTTGTTCAAAACGGCCCATGAAATTAAAAAGCTTCTTTCAGCGAAATGAAGAAGCCGGTGGTTCCCATTGAAGAAATACCAAAATCAAACCTGACATTAAGCGGATCACCTGGCAGCATCCGGAACCGGAGTCCTCCTCCAAAAGAGCCGACAGTACCGGCAAATGGTTTTTGAAAATCGGATGATGCCTGCCCCACCCCGGCAAAAACAACACCACCAAACCTCCACCACAGGTGCTGACGCAACTCTGCCCTGGTCATCCAGAGAGCATTTCCTGTTTTACGCAAAGGATGTCCAATTCCACGCAGACGCTCATTCCCGCCTAATCCGGGCATCTCATAAAAAGGAATATTTCCTTCGGCATAATCCATCAGTACCTGAATGGCCAGGGTTGACTTATCTTTTTTCAATTGTAAGTAGCGACGGGCATCCACCGATATGCGATTGAATTTGTAGTCTCCCAATCCAACAACTCCAACCAACATAGGGGATATTTGTAACCAAATGCCCTTTTGTGGCGCCAGAGTCCGATCCCGGCTGTCGTACACCGCCTTTGGTCCTGCCCCGGCCAGCCAACCACCCTGATGTCCGGCCAATTGTCCATTTGAATAATTCGCAGGAACATTTTCAGGAAAACGATTATTAGAGATCAGCATATCTAAACCAAACCACAAGAAAGGAGCGATATTATTCAAAACATCCAGGCTAAACCTGGTTTCTCTTCGCTCAAAGTAGAAATCATTATTCTCTTCACCTGGCCAGAACTGATCTTCACGACTATCCAATACAATATTTCCACTGGTGAGCCACATTGGTAAAAAATACCATTCGTGCTCAAGTTGCAGTTGTTTCATACCTTTGATGGAAGCTTCAGCATTTATGGTTACGGTATTTACTCTCCCTTCTCTTGCACTGTTCCATTTTACAGCAGGCATTATGCCATATACAAATCCACTGCGGGAATTTGCACCCATAACCGGATAAATGGTTAAGACATAATCCCCCATTTTCCATGTAAAAACATCCAGAATATTCTCACCTAATTTTGCTGTCCGACTGAAAATTCCGGTCGAATCATTCCGGGCACCACCATCTTCTGCAACATATCGCCCAAAAGCCGGGGAGACATCATAAAAAGCTATTATTAATATTAAAAACAGGCCCTTACAAAATACGTGGCTTTTAGCTAATTTCACATCTGTCATCTTAAAAGTTATCTTAAAGAAATTTAACCGGAAAATTAGGGGTTTTTTGTAACAAATCCTTCAGTTAATTCGTTTCCCATGTCAGGATGCTAATATTTCAGCTTTTTGATGCAGATTTATTTAAACCAATAGTCCGTTAAAAAAAAGCTTAAACGCAAAGACACAAAGACGCAAAGTTTTTATTATCAAAGAGTTGAAGTAATTCATTGTTATTTTTCAAACCATTTATTATTA
>JBEPWN010000304.1:0-4065 GCA_041642395.1 Marinilabilia sp.
AATATTATCATACTCATCAACCCATACCTGATCTCCAAAATACTCAGGTTTGTTTTTTACGACAATTAGCCACTTGTCGAGCCACTGCTGAAACAGATCCAAGGCTGGCAAATCATCAAAAAACACCAGGCAATGTACCTCCTCACGGGTATTGATCTCGGCGCCTCCCCAAACTGTAATTCCTTCTCTTTGTCCAATGCGCATTATTTCCCTGCACTGACGGGTGGAATTATGATCTGTAATGGCCAATATGTCAATGTGCTTTTGTTTAGCTTCTGTAATGATTCGTGCCGGACTCATTTCCAGACTTCCACAAGGGGATAGTACGGTATGAACATGCAAATCGGCACGATATATCTTCATAACAATTCCTTCATTTAATGAGTCATCAACTCATAAAGCTGTCCTGTAAATTCAAAAGTTTCCATTTTGGTTCCTAAAAGAGGGATGCCTTCTTCATTGCTTTGAGCAAGTGTATCCTCATCCGGACGGTGGCCTTTAACCAGAACTACAGCAGCAACATCCTTGAGTGATGCGACAGCCATTACATTTTTGTGAGTTTGCAATGTTGTCCATATATCACCTTCTGAAGCATTTCCCATCACATCGCTCAAAAGATCTGAAACATATCCGCCCGTAACCGGATGATCCAGTCCACTCTTTCCGCCAAAAACGGTAAGATCCAACTTTTCTACAATATCACTCACTGTCATTTTCCGCTCCTTTTTTGTTACAGTTTTTATCAAGCCGGTTTTCACCCCAAACCTTTTCAATTATTCTTAATGCATGCTCACCGCTTAATTTGCTGTGCTTCTCCATCATTCTCTGAATAAACACACAAGCAGAAAGCTGAGAATTACCTCTCACAATATCTTCGGCAAGGCTCTGGCAGTTGGGTGCTCCACAGGCGCCACAATCTATTGCCGGTAAAAAACACATCAAGTGCCGCACCTGTTGCATTTTTCGCATGGCCTCTCCCATATCTTCATCAAG
Organism: Marinilabilia sp.; assembly: GCA_041642395.1. GTDB lineage: Bacteria > Bacteroidota > Bacteroidia > Bacteroidales > Marinilabiliaceae > Marinilabilia. Next base: position 994 of record JBEPWN010000304.1, read on the forward strand.
GGCCATCATAGAACGGGGTGACAAAGGGTTTATCGCCAAATTCTGCTGCAGAAATGGTTTGTATGCCTTTATATCGCCGGGTATATCGTCCACTCCTTCAAACCGTTGAGATCGTTTATTGAGTCGTTCTGTTGTCAAAAACCTGTTTCCCCCCACCAATACACCTCCGGCGCAACTCTGATCACAAGCTCTCAACTCTAAAAAATCCACATTGTTAATTTCATCGTTTTCCAGTTTTTCTAAGAATTCAATGACATTATGGATCTCATCAATGGCCAGGCAACGGCCCTCCATCCCTGAGGCTTCTCCTCCGGTAAGCGACCACTTAACAGATGATGGGCTCAGCAGGGGTAACATTTCACCAGGCGATGCATTACTGCCATGGTTTCTTGTTTTAATAAGCCTGTATATTTTATTGTAAATAAAATTCATGTTAATAACCCCGTCCAAAGGAGATTTTTCTTCACCTACCGGACTTTTCACTGATGCTATTTTGGCTGCACATGGTGTGACATAAAAAATACCTATATCCACCGGAGCGATTCCCTCATCTTCCAGTCTTTTCCGAAAATACACTGCCGATGCATCAATAGGCGGTTTTATTCGCAACACATGATCGAGAAGTGAAGGGAATTTTATTTGGATCAAGCGGACAATAGCAGGACAAAAGGACGAAATAACTGGTTTATCCTTCATTTCCCGGGCAGCCTCAATCATAGTCCGGTTGATAATGCCAGCGGTATGTTCTGTTTGAAAAACATGGGTAAACCCAAGTTCTCTAAGCACAGAAAATATTTCCGCCTCAGATACCTTCGACGGGAATTGGCCAAGAAGAACAGCAGGTACAAGAGCCACCCGGCATTTATATTCAAAAACATGGTCAAAGTCATCCTGTTCAACATATATGGCATCCACCGGACATGCTCTCATGCATTCACCACAATCGACGCACCAATCGGCTTTTATCGCTGCAACTCCATGGCGAATCCTTATGGCGGCCGTAGGACACACATTCATACAGTGAGTACAACCGTAACAAAGATCTGCATCAACTTTGAGTGCATGATAAAAACTGTTATCCCCCATCAACCGTTACTTTTAATAATGATGTAATTTCCACGATTGTTCCTTTCCCCACATCACTGATAATTTTTAATTCGTCGGCATTTTTTTTCATGTTAGCCAATCCCATACCTGCTCCAAATCCCATATTCCTCACAGCTTGTGATGCAGTAGAGAAACCTTCCTGCATTGCCTGCTCTAAATCTGGAATCCCGGGCCCTTCGTCCTCAATCTTTACAAATATCCGGTCAGGCTCGATGTCCACATTGATAATGCCGTTCCATGCATGGGCCACCACATTAACCTCTCCTTCATAAAGAGCCACCACCAAACGTTTAATCACAGGAGTAGGAACATTTAACTGTTTCAATATTTTTTTTACAGCACTGCTTGCGTTACCCGCTTTAGAAAAATTACCTCCTTCAATTATATATTTAAATTTCATTCGTACAAAACTTAGTTAAGTCATTGGTCGAATAAAACTCACCACGAATTTTGTTCATGCCATTTTGAAAATTTGGCACTTCAAAATTTATGTTCGTTTCATCTCAAAATCAATAAACAGGCTTTATTCCAGCCTCGTGCAAACGTGCAATAGCATGAAACATTGAAAAACGACACTCTATTAAAATCATCTCATTCTCTTTAGCAATATCGATCATAGCAGGCAGCACTTTTTTGTTACGTACAAAAACAACACATTCAATATCGGCCATTTCTGCCGTCCTGATAGTCTGCAAATTATTTAATCCGGTCACCAATACCAGCCTGTCGTTGTCCAGTGTCAACACATCACTCATCAAATCACTGGCAAAACCATAAAACACTTCCTTTTCACCAAACTGATCACCACAAATAATATGACCTTCCAGTATTTCAGCTAACTCTATAACTCTCATCGACTAATCACTCCAGATTAAATACTTCCTTATTTTTACAGACGACCACTCACTGGATCATAAACCATATCTACATTCTAAAAACAGTTTAATATTTATAATTCATTACAATTCAATATATTTTTAGATATTGAGTTAGATATTGAGTTAGATGGATCGCATCATACTAAAAAACAACCAACCCCGTAATACCCTAATAGTACTAAATTCAACCGATTGACTGTCATCGTATTACAAAATCTTAACGAACATTTAATTATCATTTATAATAAAATGTCTCAGCACCTACCGATTAATTGTAATAAGCTTTTTAGAGGCTATTATCTCTTTATTATTCATTAAAGATTTTTTTCAATAATCAGTATGCGAAACTACAATTTTTAACGACTAAAAAAAATATAAAAGCACATGGAAAATAATAAATATCTAGTCTAAATTATTGCTGGATTGAATGGTTATGAGCTAAAAAGATACACATACCATAAAAACCAACAATTATTTCATTGTAAAAGAATAACGAAATTTCACAATAAAAAGCACCATCGCCCTGTTAAAAATCAAATTCTTCATTTTGAATTTAAACTCCCGAAGAAATCAATGCATACTTTTAATTTCTTTTACAATCCTAAAAATTAATCTAACCTGGACTATTCATAAATAATCTATTACGATGTTCAATTTGCCTGCTAAATACTGGCGTCCTCAAGAAAACTGACTTGAAAATAATTCATTATTCCCTTCATCAATTTCCTTTGCGGTTGCCTGTATTTATTGGCATTTGAACATCTCATGACGAAAACTTATGAATAGACCAGGCTAAGACAACGACTATGTTACATATATTCAATATCGACTTCTTTAAGAAATTTTTCATTCAACAATATTACAATACGTTTAACAACAGAGCGTCTGATCTCCAACTCTACCGGAAGGCTGGGATCCTGATGGGCCACATTGATCCGTGTGCCGTTAATCACATGGATCCGGTCACTTTCGAACAGCAACCGGACAATCTGATCGGCCGGCCCGTTGCCCAAATGGGTATCTTTATGGTAATTTTCAAGTATCCGTGCAACTTTTCCAAGAGTGAGAATACCTTCCGTGACCAGGC
>JBEPWN010000305.1:0-4061 GCA_041642395.1 Marinilabilia sp.
CATTGCCGCTCTGCCCGCTTCCAACCTCTTCCTCGTTGCGCGAAGGGTCTGTCATTGCGAGGGCTATGCCCGAAGCAATCTCTAATGATATAGACGCTACTTTAACTACAGCCAATATTTTTTCAAATCCTCAAGTATACAATAATGTTGAGTATTAAAAACTTCTGACTTCTCATGTTTGGGATAACTTCCGGACATGAGATTTTTTTATTGTAAGGTGTTTTACATCCAATAATCCAAATTTAACAATGTTAATACATTGATAGGTAGATAGTTGCATTTTAAGCCTTTTGAGTGTTAAATGGCTGTTTTTCAATATGATTCTATCTATCTATCATCTAACATCTAATCATCTAACGATCTATTGACATCGATTTAGGCAAAATAATTCGCAATAAGCATTTTTTCCCTTATTTTTGTGCACTTTACCGATAATTGAAGAAATTATAAAACAGATCATATAAAAATATTTTTTATGGCCCAGGAAGACGTGTTTAAAAAGTTGGTTGCCCATTGTAAGGAATACGGGTTTGTATTTCAATCAAGTGAAATTTACGATGGCCTTGGCGCCGTTTACGATTATGGGCAAAACGGCGTAGAACTGAAGAATAACATCAAAAAATACTGGTGGGATGCCATGGTCCTCCTTCATGAAAATGTTGTGGGACTGGATTCAGCTATTTTTATGCATCCTACTACCTGGAAAGCCTCCGGACATGTTGATGCATTCAACGATCCCCTGATCGACAATAAGGACAGTAAAAAGCGTTACCGGGCCGATGTTCTCATTGAAGATCTGATGGCCAAATTTGATGGTAAAATTGCTAAGGAAGTTGAAAAGGCGCGTAAAAAATTCGGCGACGATTTTGATGAAGCAAAGTTTCGGGAAACCAATCCGCGGGTGACTGCCAATCAGGCCAAGCGTGATGAGGTGCATGCCCGCTTTGTAAAGGCGCTCAACGATAGCAATCTTCAGGACTTGCGTCAGATCATTGTCGATTATGAAGTGGCCTGTCCTTTATCGGGATCGAAAAACTGGACAGAAGTGCGCCAGTTTAATCTTATGTTTTCCACTGAAATGGGGTCTACGGCAGAAGGAGCTTCAAAAATTTTTCTGCGGCCCGAGACGGCTCAGGGAATATTCGTAAATTTTCTGAATGTTCAGAAAACCGGACGCATGAAACTGCCTTTTGGAATTGCCCAGATCGGAAAGGCTTTTCGCAACGAAATTGTAGCCCGTCAGTTTATTTTTCGAATGCGTGAGTTTGAGCAAATGGAGATGCAATATTTTGTGCGACCAGGTGAAGAGATGAAATGGTTTGCTTACTGGAAGGATATGCGGATGAAGTGGCATAAATCATTGGGAATGGGTGATGAAAAGTATCGTTTTCATGATCATGATAAGCTTGCTCATTATGCCAACGCTGCTACCGATGTGGAATTTGAAATGCCATTTGGGTTTAAAGAAGTGGAGGGAATTCACTCACGCACAGACTTTGATCTTTCACAGCATCAGGAATTTTCAGGGAAAAAAATGCAATATTTCGATCCCGAACAGAACAAAAGCTATGTTCCCTATGTGGTTGAAACTTCAATCGGAGTTGATCGTATGTTTTTGAGTATCCTGGCCGGAGCCTATACCGAGGAAGAACTTCCGGGAAAAGATGGCCAGCCCGGCGAAATAAGAGTTGTTCTGAGATTGCCTTCTGGTTTGGCCCCGGTGAAGCTGGCTGTTTTGCCATTGGTGCGCAAAGACGGATTGCCCGACAAAGCACTCGAAATTATGGATCAGTTCAAATTTGATTTCAACTGCCGCTATGAGGAGAAAGACTCCATCGGAAAACGGTACCGTCGTCAGGATGCCATTGGTACACCTTTCTGTGTGACCGTGGATCATCAAACTATGGAAGATGATACCGTCACCATTCGTTACCGTGATACCATGGATCAGGAAAGGGTCAGCATTAATGATTTGCATGGTATTATCACAGAAAAAGTAAGCATGAAAAAATTGCTGAGATCTTTGGTTTGAAAATATTGTTGATCCTGCATGAGTTATAATTTTCGGTTTATGAGAAGAGCAGATACTTCGCGACGTAAAAAAGTTGATTTTCTGGTGATCGGATCCGGAATTGCCGGCCTTAGTTTTGCTTTAAAAGTGGCGGATAGGGGAAAGGTGTGCATCATCAGTAAATCCAAGCTTAGTGAATCCAACACAGCTTATGCTCAGGGTGGAATATCTTCTGTAACTTATGCGCCCGATAACTTTGACAAGCACATTGAAGATACAATGAAAGCCGGTGCCGGATTATGCGACGCGAATGTGGTGCGCAAAGTTGTGAAAGAGGCTCCTGCACAGATTGAGGAACTAATGAAATGGGGAGTACGTTTCGATAAGAACGAAGAGGGCCTTTATGACCTTCACAGGGAAGGGGGCCATTCCGAAAATCGTGTTTTGCATCATAAAGATCAAACCGGATTTGAAATAGAACAAAACCTGGTGAATGCTGTTCGAAATCATCCTAACATTGAAGTTTTAGAGAATCATTTTGCCGTTGAGATCATCACTCAGCACCATCAGGGAGAGTTGGTGCATCGCTGGCGTCGCGATATTGAATGTTACGGGGCCTATGTGCTGAACCGCAGTACCAATTCGGTGGAAACTTTTCTAAGTAAAGTGACATTGATGGCTTCCGGCGGGTTGGGGAGTGTTTATCAAACCACCACCAATCCTGTTATCGCAACCGGCGATGGCATCGCCATGGTTTATCGTGCCAAAGGGATTGTTGAAAACATGGAATTTATTCAGTTTCACCCTACTTCGTTGTATAATCCCAAAGAACGTCCTTCTTTCCTGATTACTGAAGCCATGCGAGGATTTGGTGGAATTTTGAAACGCCGTGACGGACAAAAATTCATGCAAAAATATGACGAGCGCGATTGTCTGGCACCCCGCGATGTTGTTGCCCGCGCCATAGATAATGAATTGAAAACCACCGGTGATGATTTTGTTTATCTGGATGTTACCCACAAACCTGCTGATGAGATAAAAAAACATTTTCCGGCCATTTTTGAGAAATGTCTCTCTCTTGGAATCGATATCACCAAAGACTATATCCCTGTTGTTCCGGCTGCACATTATGCATGTGGCGGAATTAAGGTGGATCAGGAAGGGCACACCTCCATCGGCAGACTATACGCAGCCGGCGAATGCAGCTGCACCGGATTGCACGGAGCAAACCGTTTGGCATCCAATTCTCTCATTGAGGCGGTGGTTTATGCCGACGCCGCAGCCAAAGAGGCTGTGAAAGATGTCGAGTCTTATTCGTTCTGTAAAAGCATTCCCGAATGGAATGATGAAGGCACATCCCATCCTGAAGAAATGGTTCTGATCACTCAAAGTCAGAAAGAAATTGAACAGATCATGAGCTATTACGTGGGAATTGTGCGTTCCAATCTGCGTCTTAAAAGAGCTCTCGACCGGCTGGAGATTATTTATCACGAGACTGAGAATTTATATCAGCATTCTACCGTTTCCCAGCGCTTATGCGAACTCAGAAATACCATCCAGGTGGGATATTTGATCATTAAAATGGCACGACAACGGAAAGAGAGCAGAGGATTGCACTTTAACAGCGATTATCCGGAAACCATTAAGCTGAACAACAACGACGTTTCATAGAATGAAATTCCGGCCTTCAGGGCAATTCTGACAAATGGAAATTGCTTGACGATTTGTCAGAATTAATTTTTTTAAAAGCTTGCCATTTTTGCTGTTGCTGATTGCACCTAAAGTTAAAGTTGAAACATTTCCAGCGGCAAACTTCATATTTTTATCAAAACAGCATGGAGCCATTATTCCATCCCATGATACCACAGCACTGCTCCACTGACGCCAGCAATGGTTATACTCACGTCCTTTCAATTGCAACGTTCCTGTGTTGTTTTTTTTGTATCGCGAAAGGCTGGCTGAAGGAGTTACCGAGCCTTTGCCAAAATCGTTGATTTGTGCGGTTTTTATTTCCAATTTGTCAACTCCTGCCTTCTGGCACCATTTTTTC
>JBEPWN010000306.1:0-4060 GCA_041642395.1 Marinilabilia sp.
TCTTTAAATCATCGTTGGAATTAAAAATAGCACATTATTTGTAATTTTGCAGTTCAATGGAGCTCAGCCCGAGATAAAATTCAATTTTCCCCAAAGCATCATAAACTCAAAAATCATTTATTTAATGCAAAAATTAGAAGGTATAAAAAACATCATATTTGACCTGGGGAATGTTTTAATTCCTCTTCGACCTGATGAAGCAACTGAGGCTTTTCAACGCATTATGCTGAATGATAAAAATACCCCCGATATTTTTACTTTTAAAAATCTGGATCTTTTTACTTACTATGAAACAGGAAAGATTTCAACATCCGAATTTCTAAATCTATTGAAACCATATTTTAATACAGGAGTAACCAACAAAGAAATTATTAAAGCATGGAATACAGTACTCGGAGATTTCCCTAAGTCGCATGTGGAAATGCTGAAAAAACTGGCACCCCGTTATCGTTTGTTCGTCTTAAGCAATACCAATGAAATCCACACGGCCAAATTCGAAAAAGAGGTCCCTCAGGTGGAGCACCTCAAAGACCTCTTTGAAAAATTATATTATTCGCATCTGGAGGGATTGCGTAAGCCTCAGCCGGAAATATATAAACGGGTGATTGAACAAAACCAGCTTATCCCTTCGGAAACCCTTTTTGCCGATGACCTGGAAGAAAACCTGGAACCCGCCAGGCAACTGGGAATACGCACATTACATGTCAACCCTCAAATGGACTTGCATAGCTGGTTTGCAACGGAATAAATATGTCATTACAAAGAGCATTCCGGACAGAGAGTCTCAATCGTGCGTATCTATAGAGTCTCAAAAAATTTCCCAATATGTGTGTCTGTTTAGTAAGCACCAATTACGAGGCTTGCGAAGTCGCCAAAAACGCAGTTTACTTGAGTAAATGAGTATTTTGGCGACAAGCGTAACGAAGTAAGTGGCACTTTATAGACAGACACTATAGACTCTATTTTTTTACCAACACCCATACATCTTCATTACCGGGTTCATTACGCATCTGCTTCATTCTCTGAATGGCTGCACTTCGTTCTTTGAATCCCATGTAAGATACCCTGTAGAACTCGCTGTTCTCACCCCAATTCCGGTTTATTATTTGTGAATCGTAGCCCTGTTCACTCAGTTTTTTTTGATATGACTCAGCATTAGCTTTATTCACAAAGCTCTCAGCTATCACAAAATATTTATCAGGCTCTACCGGCTCAGGCTCGGGTTCCTCAATTTGTTCTGCTATCGTATCGGGTTCAGCAGGGGCCGGTTGCTCTATTTCCTGTGGTTCAGGCTCGGCCTCAACCGGCTTCTGTTTGTCTTTACAGGCTACGCCAATTATCAAAAATGCTGCAGCTCCCAAAAGTATCTTCTTCATAATTTTGTAATTTTTTTTGCCAATACAGAGGTTACATCAAAGCTTCCCAAAAGCAATTTACAAAATAAAGATACAAATAAATTAATTATTTGACCAACTCTGCAAAAAAATCAATCTACATATTTATAGCCAACCCCCTTAATGGTGTTAATATGGTCTTGTCCTATTTTCTCACGTAACTTTCTTATGTGAACATCGATGGTCCTGTCACCTACTATAATATTATCTCCCCACACCGACGAATAAATTTCGTCGCGGGTAAAGACGCGGTTTGGTTTAGATGCCAGAAGCAATAATAATTCGAACTCTTTCTTTGGCAGCACCAATTGATTTTCACCGGAAGTCACCAAATACTTATCACGGTCAATGATCAGATCGCCCACTAAAATACGGTTGTCATCCTCAGCTTTTGTAACTGCACCTCCCGATTTATAACGTTTAAGTAAAGCTTTAATCCGGGATATCAGTACTTTTGGCTTAACAGGTTTTGTAATATAATCGTCAGCCCCCGCATCAAACCCGGCAATCTGGGAATAGTCTTCTCCCCTTGCGGTAAGAAAAACGACTAAGGTATCCTTAAGAACCGGTATTTTGCGAATTTCTTCGCAAGTTTCGATGCCATCCATACCCGGCATCATCACATCCAACACAATAAGATGTGGATTTTCAGCCTGAGCAATTTTCAGTGCATCATCTCCATTGGTGGCAGAAAAGACCTTAAAACCTTCTTTTTTCAAATTGTACCCGATAAATTCAAGGATATCGGGTTCATCATCCACCAAAAGAATTTTGTAACTTGTTGTTTCGTTCATATCAATAAGGATTGTGACAAAGCATTGCTTGTCTTAGCTAAGCTTTTTCCAATGTAAACGTAAAGGAGGTTCCTTTTCCGGGTGTACTGTTAACGTTAATGGTTTGTTTATGAGCCTCAATAATATGTTTGACAATGGCCAGGCCCAAGCCGGTTCCTCCCTGTTCGCGCGACCGGCTTTTATCAGCCCTGTAGAACCGTTCAAATATGCGAGGCAGATCCTGGGGATGAACCCCAATTCCATCGTCACGAACTTCAACCAGTACTAAATTGTCCATATCGTAAAAACTCACCGTGGTAGTTCCCCCTTCTTTTCCATAATTAATTGAATTGACCACCAGGTTGCTCACTACCTGAAAAAGCCGGGGTTTATCGCCCATAACCTGAATACTGCGGTCGGCATTACGGCCAAATCTGAGCCGGATATTCCTCTTTTGCGCACGAACTTCCTGAAAATCGAAGACCTCCTCCACCAATTGTGAAATGTTAAACCGGGTGATATTCAGTTCCAGTTCCCCCGACTCCAATTTGGCAATCGCTTCCAGGTCTTCAATAATTGAAATCATGCGGTCAATGCTTTTTTCTGTCCGTTCCAGATAAAGCATATTAATGCCGGGATCGTCAATACCTCCTTCCAGCAAGGTAAGGATATAACCCTGAATATTAAAAATAGGGGTCTTTAATTCATGAGAAACATTGCCCAAAAACTCCTTCCTGTATTTCTCCAATTGTTTTAGTTGCTGAATCTCCATTGTTTTGCCCTTCATCCACTGTGCCACTTCATGATTTACCTGCGAGAAAATGTCATTACTGCTTCCGGCATTTTCTTTAATCCCTGTCTTAAAATTATGAATGGTTTTGTAAATGGGCTTTATCTTGGCATTAATAAACAATCCTATGAAATAGTTTACTGTCCAAAAGGCAATTCCAACAAATAACGGGATGGTAACCAAAAATGAGATGGCCAGATTGGGACTGTAAAAGTTAATGAGAAAAAAGAGCAAAGCAAGTACCAGAAAAGAGATGGTAATGTATCCAACAATTCTTTGTGGTGCAATGGACTTCATAAAAAACATTTAGTAGATTTCATTTCCCAGCAACAGGCAAATTTATATGAAAAAACACTATGCTTGTCATAATTTTCATCCCCCCTGCATGTTAAGTTAATGTTAACTTCCCGGAAGCGCTCAAAACTATAAAATTAACTGTAAATTTGAGAAAATTCCTTGATAAAGCTAACACAAAATTAATATCACAGTAAGAAAAGAATCAGCATATGCCACTATTTTTGTCAGCGAAACAGTGTCTGTCCATAAATTACCATTTACTTCGTTACGCTTGCCCGAAAATTACTCATCCCGAGTGTGCTTTTTGTTGGTTTTTATTCAAAAACCTTACAAAAGCTACTTCGGGACTGCGTATTTTCGAGCTTCGCTCCTGAAGCATCGGGATTGCAACTGGCACTTTCTGAACAGACACAGTGAAACTTAAAATCTCTGCTTTGTTTAAAGACGGGCACTAAATATATACAGGAATATGACGCTAGTCTGGACGATTGCAATCATACTCTCCTTATTGGCCATTATCGATCTGATTGTTGGAGTGTCAAATGATGCTGTGAACTTTTTAAACTCGGCCATCGGGAGCCGTGTCGCATCGAGGCGCACAATTTACTGGGTGGCAGGTGCCGGCCTCATTGTGGGGACCTTCTTTTCAGCCGGTATGATGGAAGTTGCACGAAAGGGAGTCATCTATCCACAGAATTTTTTTCTGATGGAACTGATGATCCTGTTTCTTGCTGTCATGATCGTGGACATCATACTAATTGACATATACAATACTTTAGGTTTTCCGACTTCTACCACCATTGCAG
>JBEPWN010000307.1:0-4051 GCA_041642395.1 Marinilabilia sp.
ATTGAATTGTCTCAAAGCGTGCTTGATGAACTGCCACTGGGGCATCATAATTTTGAGTTTCTGTTCGAAGACGGTACCATCCGGAACCATAAACTTGAAGTGGTGAACGATGAAACCAGGGGGGATTACGATTTGACGATCATTAACTTTAATGTCGGTCATGGAACTTCGGTATTCATAAAGATCAATGACAAAAACATATTGGTGGATACGGGCCCCAATGATATGACCAAAAAGCGGGTTGTGCCGTTTCTGAAGAATATGGGAATTGAACGAATCGATCACGTTTTCCTTACCCACTGGCACTGGGACCATGTTTCAGGACTGGCCAGTATTGATCGCAGATTTAACCCGGATGAATTCAGCCGGGAAGCTCTCAAATGGTTCGATGCAGACAACAGCACCGAAGGTTTTGAGATAGGGGAAGTCTGGTGTAATCTGACCGATGGCGAAACCACGGGATTTCATGAAATAGCCGGAGAAAAAGAGAGTGGCCGCGATCACAGCGAAATTTTCAGAGTGGGAAATGAGTTTGAAATTGGGGGAGCTGGTTTCAAAGTTCTAAATGCCGCCCGCTTTGACCCCGGCAAATATCCGGAATACCGCACAGCGAATTTTGATGATTATGACAACAAAAATAACCGGTCACTCGCCTTCAGGCTGGAATATGAAGATTTTGTCTATTCCCATGGCGGCGATACATATCAGCATGCGCAGGAAGTTGTTTTAAAAACATTTGGCGAAGATATGGTGAGGGCGCATGTTTATCATGGAAATCATCATTTCCATGGCGGCTTATCAGCCAATTACTTAAAAACGGTCGACCCCTTTTTGTTTATTACACCTGCCGAAGCTGCCGCCTACAACCGCTCTGCTTATGTTGAGCAGGTGATGGGAAATGTAGTCCCCTATCTGGAAAAACACAGCGATCGGTTCATCGAAAACCTGTTTGATTTTGAAGTGGGACATATTGTTATTAAAGCCAATAACTCCGGCGACTGGAAGTATGAGACATATGCTGTTGAGTGATGCAAGTTTGGAGTTTGTTATTATAATTAAATGATTTTTTTTATTCAAAGACGCGGTTGCCTGTCCGCTTTCCGGGCCCCTCTGCAAAGTTCAGAGTACGGGATCGCTTCAGAGAAATTCCGTTAAGAAAATCAGATTGTTTTTCGTTAAGAAATCCGGACTGTCTGAGCGTAGCGAGTTTCCGGATTTTAGAAAAGCAATCTGATTTTTAGGAATTTATCTGCGCGACGGCATTTTTTGTTTACTTTTTTTTGCTGTAGAAAAAAAGTAAAAGCCCGCGCGGCTCGAGCGCAAAAAAAGAATTACCTATTTTAAAACGAATAAAATTTTTTTTAAAGAAAAAAAACCGGATGGCGGGAAGCCAAAATTAACGTTTCAAGGCCTTGTGCGATGGGGAATTTTGGCTTTCGCGGGCGGATAGGTTAAAGCGGACTAGCCTTTTTTGATTCTTTTTGGGGCGATGCCAAAAAGAATATAACGCTCATAAACAAAAAAAGTAATCCATAATAAAACCAAAACAATTCAAGAACCATGGGATTTAAAAAATTAAAACACAGAGCAATCGTAAGCATATTTGCAATGCTTTTAATAAATACACTTACCGCCCAGATCACCCGGGTCAGTCTGAACAACAACTGGCAGTTTACCCGTGCCGATTCGGCAGAATGGCTGTCTGCTGATGTACCCGGATGCGTGCATACCGATCTGCTGAAACATGATCTGATAGAAGATCCTTTTTACCGTGTCAATGAAAAGAACCAGCAATGGATTGGCCAAAAGGACTGGATCTACGAAACCACCTTTAATGTGGATGAGCAGGTGCTTTCGAAGCAGAATGTAGAAATGGTGTTCGAAGGACTGGACACTTATGCCGATGTATATCTGAACGACTCGTTGGTTTTGTCGGCAGGCAATATGCATCGCACATGGCGCATTGATGGTCGCGAATTGCTTAAAAAAGAGGACAATCATTTGCGGATATATTTCCATTCGGCCATGAAAAAGGGCCTTGAATTGCAGGAAGAAGCACCCATTCCGTTTTTTCAGTTTCCCAACAACGACCAGATTGAGGCCGATAAGCGGATAAGTACCTTGGTTCGCAAGGCCGGTTATCACTTTGGATGGGACTGGGGACCACGGTTTGTAACATCCGGAATTTGGCGCGATGTGACCATTGAAGCATGGAGTGACGCCAAACTGGATGGCGTTCAGGTTATGACCAAATCCATTGATGACGAAAAGGCCTCAATGGTAGCCGTTGTTGAGGTATTGTCGGAAAAGAACCAGCAAGTGACGGTGCAGCTGAATTTTGGCGATGAATTTCTTTTGAATAAAAACATTCAGCTGGAAAAAGGACTCAACAAATTTGTTAAGGAATTTGAAATTGATGATCCGCAGCTGTGGTGGAGCAACGGACTTGGAGAACCATACCTGTACGATTTTTCTGCCGGACTCACTGATGGCGACAAACTGCTGGATGAGCAAGCGTTCAGGGCGGGGATCCGGACCATCGAAGTAATTACCGAAGACGATGAACACGGTAAAAGTTTTTATGTGGAACTAAACGGAACCCCTGTTTTTATTAAAGGGGCCAACTATATTCCCAATGATAATTTTCTTGATCGCGTCACCGATGAAAAATACGAATACATTCTTCAGTCTGCTGCCAATGCCAATATGAACATGATCCGTGTATGGGGTGGAGGGGTTTTTGAAGAGGACATCTTTTATGAGTTCTGTGATGAGATGGGACTGATGGTTTGGCAGGATATGCTTTTTGCCTGTGGCACATATCCCGGCTACGATTCGTTCCTTGAAAATGTGGCTCATGAGGTGGAAGATAATGTGAAACGCATTCGGAACCATCCTTCGCTGGCACTCTATTGCGGCAACAATGAGGTAGAAGTGGCCTATTATCAGTGGGACTGGCAAAAGGCGCTTAATGAGGAGCAGCAGGAAATACAGGAAGAGTACATACAGAACTTGTTTTACGAAACCATTCCGCAGTCTATTGCCATGGAAGATACTACGAGATACTATCATCCTACTTCACCCGTTACCGGATACAACGAAAAATCGCATTTGATGGGCGATATGCACGACTGGGGTGTATGGCATGGCATGGAGCCTTTCGAGACATACAATGAAAATGTACCGCGTTTCATGAGTGAGTACGGATTTCAATCCTATCCGGAGCTTTCAACCGTGAAATCCTTTACCTTACCGGAAGACCGCACCCTCGACTCTGAGGTGATGCAGGCACACCAGCGTTGCATGTCCGACGACTTGCGCGACAAAGGGTATGGTAATCGCCTGATTAAGCATTATATGGATCAGTATTATCATGAACCGAAAGATTTTAATAGTTACCTGTATGTTAGCCAGCTGCTTCAGGCCAAAGGGGTGAAAATCGCCGTGGAGGCCCATCGCCGCAATATGCCGGTTACCATGGGTACCCTTTACTGGCAGCTCAACGACTGCTGGCCGGTGGCATCATGGTCGAGCATCGATTATGAAGGAAAATGGAAGGCGCTTCATTACACCATCCGCGATACGTATAAGGAGTTCCTGGTGTCACCCATTGTGGAAGACGAAAAGTTCAGGGTTTATGTGGTTTCCGACCGGCTGGTGAATCAAAAAGCAACCCTGAAGATCGTACTCAGGGATCTGGAAGGTAAAAAAGAATTCTTTTCGGAATCGGTGGAAATAGATGTTCCTGCCAACCAAAGCAATGTCTTTTTTGAGCAGGAGATGGCCGGTTTCCTCGATGGACTGGACAAAACCAATCTGGTATGTGAAGTGGAAGTGCTGGCCGGGGGAGTTTCTCTTGCCCGGAACATTAAACATTTTGTTCCCGAAAAGGAGTTGCAGCTGACCAATCCGGAAATAACGACGGTTGTCAACAGGAAAAATGATTATTTCGAGATCATCCTCACTGCCAAAAATATGGCCAAAGGGGTTTACATCAATACGATGCAGTCCGACGGATCTTACAGCGACAATTATTTTGATATGATGCCAG
>JBEPWN010000308.1:0-354 GCA_041642395.1 Marinilabilia sp.
TTCGGAGTCGAGTTTTTGCTTTGGAATATTCCCTATAAACATAGGAGCCGTTCAGGCTGCGGGAAGATTGTGAGCTTTATGCCGTCATTTCAAAAAATAGTATTATTTTAGCCCCGTATTTTATGTTGCGCATTCCGTTAAAATATTAAGTAATGGATTGCCGGTTAAGTTTAGAATACCTAATAAGTTAAGAGATTGTTTTTTATCTGATGCAATCTATCTTACATCTAATGTCTAATCCCGAAGGGTCGGGACTAACAGTCTATTGAGAGTATGATCAAAAGGAAAACAGCCCTGATATTTATATTGATGGCCAATATCGTTTTATTGGCCCATGCTGTTGTTCCGCATCAT
>JBEPWN010000308.1:364-4049 GCA_041642395.1 Marinilabilia sp.
CCGGACATCATCATGATGAGCATGGCAGTTCTGATGATTGTGTACTGAAACAAGCTGTTTTTTTACCTTCAAACGAGGTAAAGTCTGAATGTAATTGTATTGATGAACATGAAGGATATGCTCATTCGGATGATTTTCAGTTTATTGTGTTTCAAAATGACTGGGCAGAAACTTCTGTTCCTCTTTTTGATCTGAATACTTCTTTTTTCTCTTTTATTTCTCAGTATTCCGGATTTGTGGCCACTTCGGCTGGAATGCGTGCACCTCCACTTGTTTAAATTTTCTTTCATTTTTTAGAATTATTGATTTTCCGTTAACTGGTGTTGTCTGGAATTCACTTTGATGACTGCTTTTTTGCAGTGACAAGTAAGTGATTCTGCATCAACTGATTACGGGGCAATAATTCTCCTTTTTCGAATCATAGTGATATTTAAACATATATAACAATGAAGATCATATCTTTTATAGTAGCCATAGTAGCAATGCCATTGCTCGTATCATGCGGAGCCGGTAATTCTGATAACTCAAATAACGAATCGTGTAACCATTCCCATGAAGATGGAATAGAGCATGAGCATGCTGAAACTCATCAACATCCTGACGGACAGGAATCATTTGAAGTGGAAACTGAATAACACTTAAATATTTAACGATCTATCGTATGAAAAATACAATCATATGCCTGCTCATTTCCTTGTTTGCATTCAGCGCGTGCAATTTATCTACTCAAAATAATGGTGAGGACGATGGGCATGACCATGAGAAAATAAAAATAAAGATCACTGCTTACAGCGATGATTTTGAGTTGTTTGCTGAAGCAGATCCTTTTGTGGTTGACAAAACATCTTCGATATTGGCGCATTTTTCACACCTCAATAATTTTAAGGCATTGAGTGATGCAAAAGTAACGGCCAAACTGATTGTTGGTACCAAAGGCATCCGGCAGTCTGTTGAAACACCTGAACGACCCGGAATTTATCTGTTCAATTTACAGCCGTCAACAGTCGGAGCAGGTAAAATAATTTTTGAAATTGAAAATCCGGACGGGGACATCAGTACAATTTCCGATAGTGTTTTTGTTTATTCCGATGAGCACACAGCCATTCACGAGGTGGAGGAAGGGGCATCAGAGCATTCCAATGGGGTTGTTTTTACCAAGGAACAATCATGGAAGACTGATTTTGCCACCGGATTTCCGAGGATAGAGCCTTTTGGGCCTGTTATAAAAACCACAGCATTGGTCGGGCCTGCACAAAATGATGAGGTAATTATATCAGCCGGCATTAATGGCGTTTTAAACTTTTCCGAAAGTGCTATGCTGGAAGGACGAAATGTTTCTGAAGGGGAAGTTTTGCTGTCTGTTTCGGGAAGTGAGATGGCCGAAGATAATTCTTCAGTACGATTCACCGAGGCAAAAAATAATTTTGAAACAGTAAAGGCGAATTATGACCGCGCCAAAGAATTGGCTAAAGATAAAATTGTATCTGAAAAGGACTTACTTATAGCCAAAAACCGATACGAAAGGGGAGAAAGTATTTATAACAATCTGAGTCGCAATTTTAATGCTTCCGGACAACAGGTTACAAGTCCGATGAGTGGATTTGTCAGCCGTGTGTTTGTAACCAATGGTACTTACGTGGAAGCCGGATCGCCTGTTCTGAAAGTGGCACAAAATAATAATCTGCTTTTGACTGCCGACATACAAAGGAAATATGCATCCGTTCTGGAATCCATACGTTCGGCTAACATAAGTGCCATGCATGATGACCGGGTTTATTCTCTTGAAGAACTTGATGGAAAAATCCTGTCATACGGAAAAACAGGCAATGAAGATAATTTCCTGATTCCCGTTCATCTTCAGGTTAAAAATACCGGCTATTTTACAATGGGTGGTTTTGTGGAGGTTTATCTTAAAACAATGACCAATCCGCAGGCTCTTACTGTTCCCAATGCTTCACTGATGGAAGACCAGGGGTATTTTTCGGTTTATGTGCAGGTTACCCCTGAGCTTTTTGTGAAGCGTGATGTAAAAGTTGGAAAAACCGACGGACTAAGGACAGAGATCCTTTCAGGAATTACGTCTGACGACCGGATTGTTACCAAAGGGGCCATCAGAATTAAGCTGGCGCAATCCGGAGGTACTCTGGATGCTCATTCGGGACATGTGCATTAAAAGTATGACCTTGTATCATTGTCATCTTTTAAATTTCAGTGAATCATTACAAATCTTTTTCGAAGAATTGCTCAAAGTCAGGTATTTTTTATCGGAGTATAAGTAATTCAATATTTTGGAAAATTAGCACCAATAACTTACTGTTAATGATTTGTGAAACAGCAAGCGTTAATGTTAACTCTTTGATGATGAAATCTCTGCGTCATGGCGCCTCTGTGTTTAGACTTTTTTCGGAGTATGAGTAATTTACAGAATCATTCAATATGCTAAATAATATTATAAAATTCTCACTGAGCAATAAATATCTGATATTGCTTATTTCTTTGGTGCTGGTGGTTTTCGGGTTAAGAACAGCCTCAGACATGGATATCGACGTATTTCCTGATCTGACCGCCCCTACTGTTGTAGTGATGACCGATGCACATGGAATGGCATCGGAGGAAGTGGAACGTCTGGTAACATACCCCATTGAAACTGCAGTAAACGGGGCCAGTGATGTCCGACGGGTGCGATCGGCCTCTTCACAGGGATTTTCATTTGTTTGGGTTGAATTTGACTGGGGGACTGACATTTACAAGGCCCGGCAAATTGTTAGTGAAAAACTGATCACCGTATCATCAGAAATGCCTATGGGGGCAGGTCAGCCTGTTTTGGCGCCCCAGTCGAGCGTGATGGGCGAGATATTTTTTGTGGGCATACAGGCCGACAGTACCAGCTTAATGGATCTGCGAACCATTGCCGAGTGGGAAGTTAAACCTCTTGTTTTGGCTACGGGTGGTGTGTCGCAGGTGACTATCATCGGGGGCGATTACAAACAATATCAGGTACTTGCCGATCCGCAACTCATGAAATACCACGGGGTTTCCATGTCCCGCATGGTGGAGATTTGCCAGGGCATCAGTGCCAATTCATCCGGAGGAGTGCTTCGCCAGTATGGCAACGAATATACAGTGCGCGGAATAGCACGGACTACCGATCCCGAAGAACTGGGAAATACCGTTATTCGGTCTGTAAATGGAAAACCGGTAAGGATAAGGGATGTGGCTGAAGTGAAAATCGGAAGCGCTCCTAAAATGGGATATGCCTCTAAAAATGCAGAACCGGCGATTATTGTTTCCATATCCAAGCAGCCCAATACAAACACACTGGAGGTTAGTCAGCAAATAGAAGATAATCTGGCTGCTCTGCAAAAATCTTTGCCGCCGGATGTAATTCTGGATACCAGGATATTCAGACAGTCTGATTTCATCCTGACTTCGGTCAGTAATGTTCAAAGAGCCCTTATTGAGGGTGGTATTTTTGTGATCATTATTTTGTTCTTGTTTCTGGGAAGTTTCCGTACCACCATCATTTCACTTCTGGCCATTCCGTTGTCATTGCTTGGTGCTATTTTGGTGCTCGAAATGCTTGGAATGACCATCAATACAATGAGTCTTGGTGGCATGGCCATTGCCATTGGGTCGCTGGTGGATGATGCCATTATTGACGTTGAAAATGTGTACAAACGGCTTC
>JBEPWN010000309.1:0-4039 GCA_041642395.1 Marinilabilia sp.
TATGAATAAGACAGGATTGTTTTTTTTGTTGTTGATATATTTTGGCCTGGGGTTTTCTCCGGCATCGGCACAAGAGTTAAAAGTTAAAGGACAGTTTTTTACGTTGGACGACGAGCCTTTCGATATGTGGGGTGTGCGCGTTGCCAGTGCAACACAAAAAAACAAGTACGCCAAAAGTCTCATTAAAAACCTGGATGATTACAAATCGGAAGGAATCAACACGCTTTCGGTTTATTTGCAAGGTTCCAGCGGCGGTTACTCCGATCCGTTTTATGACGGTGGCAAAAAAATAAAGAAAGGGCATTTGAAGCGGCTTACCAATATAATTGAAGCGTGCGCCCAACGGGAGATGGTGGTGGTAGCGGGTATTTTTTATCAGCGAACCATCAGAAATGAAAGCAACCTGAAAACAGAAGCGGAAATACGGGAAGCAGTGAGAACAATAACTAAAGAACTGCAACCATACAAAAATATTATCATCAACATTGCCAATGAGCAAAATTCAGGTTACTATAAAGGTTTTCAGGCATTCGATTTCAACGATCCGCAGAATATTATCAGTTTATGCAAGGAAGTCAGGCAAACCGATCCAGATCGCATTGTTGGCGCGGGAGGTTACCACGATAATTCAAATGTTGTAATTGGAAAATCGGAATATGTCGATGTTTTGCTTTTCGATACCTTTAGCGGCGATATTGAAAAAGGCCATCACAGCGGATGGCATTACAATTATTTCAAAGAAAATGGTGTGCCGGAAAAACCCATTGTGAATGTGGAGATATTTGGTGGCTGGACAAAAAAGTTTCTGCCCCAGGGAGTTTATACAGAAGAAGGGAAGGAGATTCATTTAAAGGAAATTGAAGCAGCGAAAAAACAGCCCGGGCTATTCGTGCATTTTCATTCCAATCCATGGTTTCAGGCAGCCGATCAGGATATGAAAAACAGATACGATTTGGGAGGAACGGGCACTCCCGACGACCCGGGGGTGAGATGGTATTTTCAAAAAATTACGAAGGCTAACCGACATTAAGATGCAAATTATAATTGAGTTAAATCGTCTATGGTATAAAAAAATTAAGTTAATCCAAATTATTTCATTTCTAGCAATCATAACGATGCTATCATGTACTACCGAAAAAAATGCACGTATCCAGCCCTGGCCGCAAAATCCATATTATTGGCAGTATAAGGAAGAACCTTTATTGTTGATTGGCGGAAGTGATGATGACAATCTTTTCCAGTGGGAAAAATCTGCACTTACAAAGCAACTCGACCTTCTGGAATCGGTTGGAGGTAATTACATCCGCAATACCATGAGCAGCCGTGACCCCGGGAACATAGAACCTTTCCTCCAACTGGACAATGGTCTTTATGACCTTGACCAGTGGAATCCTGTTTACTGGGACCGTTTTGAGAACCTGCTGGAACTTGCTTACGAGAGGGATATAATCATACAAATTGAGATATGGGATCCTCATGACTGGTATTTTTATATTGACGAGAATGGAGATGACTGGGGATGGACCAACAGGGCATTCAATCCTGCCAATAATATCAACTTTACTTATGAGGAATCACACCTGATACCTGTGATAGACTGGAAGACCAATGCTTCTCCGGAACTCACTATGGCCAACCCATTTTTCCATACTGTTTATGATGAAAAGGATATGGATGTTGTCCTCCATTATCAGGAAAGGTTTGTTGAAAAAGTCCTTGAAGAATCCGTTTCCTATCCCAATGTTCTCTATTGCATAACCAATGAAAGCGGCATGGATATCAACTGGAGCCTGTACTGGCTGGATTTCGTAAAAAATACGGCATCCAGGTTAAAAAAACGGGTATATGTTACTGAGATGCTTCTTTACCCTACATCTGAACTTGTTGCCGGGCATGGATTTGATTTTGCTGACATTTCGCAGACTGCAAGCGGAATGCGTCGCCCGGCGGGATCTAACACAGGACAGGGGCATTTTGAATCGGTTGCCGCCGAAGTTGACCGTCTGTCAGGAAACCCGGTACCGGTAAACAGCGTGAAACAATACGGGGGTGAAATTGACTGGACAAGAGGTCCGGATGAGGGTGTTGAAAGGATCTGGCGTACAATATTTGGCGGTCAGGCCGGTGCAAGGTTTCACCGTCCTCCTGCCGGAATGGGCTTGAATGAGCGGGTTCAGGCAAATATTAAAAGCCTTCGCATGATAACCGACAACTTTGATCTGCAAAAGGTGCAATCCCATCAGAAACTCGGGCATCTCTTTTTAAGACGGGAAGCGAATGATGCTTACCTGATGGCTGAGGAAGGAAAAGTCTATGCCGTCTTTTTCCCCGGAACAGGGGGAGAAGTGGAACTGGATATATCTGCATTGAACGGAGAAGTTATGGTTCGCCGGCTTAACCCGAACAATGCCGAATGGCATGATGAGAAATCATTTAAGGGTAACTCAATTGTTCTGACAAAACCAGGAGAGAGTCAATGGGTAGTGCAAATTACTACAAGATAATTCCTTAATATAATCAAGGATGGAGCGAGATTTTGAAAAGGCAACCCTATATGTGTGTTTTTTGCGAATGATACCGGAATAAAATACCCATTTATTTTTTGTTAAACCTCATTCTGTTTTGCAAAAAAGTTTTCGGAGTATGTTTGTATTTATTTTTAAATTGTTTGTTGAAGTTGGATAAATTCAGATAGCCACATCTTGCTGCTATTTGAGACACAGACAAATCCGATTCATTCAGCAGTTTATAAGCATGGCTTAAACGAATATCTTTTAAAAAACCGATGTAATTTTTTCCTGTTTGTCTTTTGAAGTACCGGCTAAAAGAAGAATTGGATAAACCGGCCATATCCGCCAGTTTGCTCTGGTTCAGGTCTTCTTCATGAAAATGCTTTTTGATAAAATTAATAATCCGGTTTATTTTCAGCACCACGTCGGGCAGTTCGGTTTTTTCATACGCTTCGCCTGCCAGTAAAACTTTATTTGTTGTTTTCGACAGCTCAAACAAGATGTTAATCAGGTATATCAGTCTTTTTAAAGGATCCAATTGCGGGAGTTCGGTAATTTTAGTCACTACCTCGGTTAACTGCGATGATTTGAAAAATATACCCCGGTGTGCCTGTTCAAGCATGTCGTGAATTGGTTTTAGCTCGGGTTTTGCAATAAAATCATCGCCGGCAAAATTTTTATCGAAATGAATAATTACCACTTCCCCTGTACCATGTTCTTTTCTGAAATTTTCATCGTAGGTCCAGTAATGCGGCAGGTTAGGCCCGATTAATACCAGGTCGCCCGATTGATAATCTTCTGCATGATCGCCGGCAACGCGTTTTCCTTTTCCGTTAACCACCAGATTTAACTGATAATTGGGATGCATATGATAGGGAAATACCAGTTCGATACACGGTCGCTTCATCACCGAAAATGAAGAATCCGCCCCGTGGGATGCTTTGTTGTGAATTGGTAATGTTTGCATACAAAAATGATTGTTTGTTGCAAACATCAAAATAAAATCAGTAATAATCAAAAAAACATCATTAATAGTTAACTGTCTTCATTAAGTTTGTACATTATCAAAACAGCACTAAAAAAATAAAAATGAAATATTATAAAACACTGTTTTTAATTCCTGTCGGCATTGCATTAATGCTGGGTATTTCTGTTTCCGCGCAAGACAAAGATTCCAACTGGACTTACGTGGAGATTGACAACGAAAAAAGCAGGTGGGGTGATTACGCAGAACCTAAATGGCTGCGGTATTTTGGTCTGGATATGGGGGATCTGAATAACGAC
The DNA here is from genome assembly GCA_041642395.1 of Marinilabilia sp. Lineage (GTDB taxonomy): Bacteria > Bacteroidota > Bacteroidia > Bacteroidales > Marinilabiliaceae > Marinilabilia. The sequence goes on from JBEPWN010000309.1 coordinate 3,795, forward strand.
GGGATGAAAGATATTTTAACCGGTAGATATGTTTACCTGAATCCGGGGAAAGACATGACCGGGAAATGGAAAAAGGTGGATTTGGGTTTGAATGTGGATGGCATTCTCTTTATGGATTTGGATGGTGATGAGTATGGCGACATTATCGCTCAGGCGCTTCCCGGAGTTTACTGGCTTGAAGCAACAAACAAAGAAGCAACAAAATGGAAATCAACAAAAATCGGGGAGATTCCGGCCACTTCGCA
>JBEPWN010000310.1:0-4036 GCA_041642395.1 Marinilabilia sp.
GGAGTGCATTGTCCACAACTCTCTTCCACAAAAAAATCAAGGTAGTTGTGCAAAACGTTATACATAGATCGGGAAGAATTAAAAATCATCATCGACCCTCCCGTTGGCAATGAAATGCCGGTGAGCTTTCCCCTATAACCAATGGCGGTTCGGTCAAATTTCTTACGCGGAACGCAAAATCCTGCAGCACCGCCCACCTGAACAGCTTTGGCATCTCCATCACCAAAATCATCCACAAATTTTTGAAGAGTCATCCCAAATTCCAGCTCATAAATACCGGGAATAGGAGTATCACCACTCACAGAAAAAACTTTACTCCCGCGACTATCTTTAACACCCAAATCACGGAATTTCTCAGGTCCATATTTGAAAATAGAATAAGTATGAGCAAGTGTTTCAACATTATTGATTACTGTTGGCGCACCCCGGTAGCCTGAGTCTGTGGGGAAAGGCGGTTTATTCCTGGGCTCTCCCCGGTGACCTTCCATACTTTCGAATAAAGATGTTTCCTCGCCACAGATATAAGCACCACAGCCCAAAAATATTTCAACCCTGAAAGGCAAATTTAACCTATCGGTCAGATTATGAAATTCTTCAATGGCTTTATTGAGTTCAGGCACAAGGAACTTATATTCGCCGCGTAAGTAAATATAACCCTTTTGGGCACCGATAATACGTGCACATACAGCCATACCGGCCAATACTTTATGAGGAACACTCGATAGAATTTCACGATCCTTAAAAGTGCCCGGTTCTCCTTCATCAGCGTTACAGATTACATACTTTTCATCGCCTTCGGCATCAGCCGAAAGTTTCCATTTCAACCCGGTAGGAAATCCCGCGCCACCCCGTCCTTTCAATCCTGAACTAATCAAATCTTCAATTAATTCCTCATTGCTTCTGTCCAGAGATTTTGAAAGAATAGTATCAGCATCATGCTCATTCTTAAATATCAAATCAAGGCGTTTCAGACTTTTACTCATAGTTTGGATTTTTTTCAGATCATAAATACAATAGATCGCTGGATTTTTAGATGTTAGATAAAATGTATCATATTAAAAACCAACCACTTTTTGTCATAATTGTTTTAGATTCAACCAATTTACAGATTAATGAGATACAGACATATTACATAAAAGAAATCAGGAAGCTGCCTGTTCCATTGCCCGGTACTCATTAATAATATCACGGACCTTTGCAGGAGTCAGCTCAGTATAAGGAACATTGTTAATCAGCATAGCCGGACCTTTGTGACATTGCCCCAGACAATTGGTTTCTTTTATCGTGAAAAATCCATCAGAAGTAGTTTCACCAAGCCGGACCTTCAACAAATCTTCCAATTCCTTAATTACCTGATTCTTACCATGCATCATACAGGTAATCGTTTTGCATACACGTATAATGTACTTTCCACATTTTTCAGTTTCAAGAAATGAGTAGAATGTGGCCGTACCATAAACTTTAGCTGCCGAAATGTCCAATTCCCTGGCAATCTCCACCATGGCATCTTCCGAAATGATATGCTTCGATTCATAAACATTTTCCAGAATAGGTAATAAACTCTCTTCAGTATGTCCATAGCGATCTGCAAGAGATTTAATGTAATTGTCGGTTTGAGGCATAGCATTGATATTTAGAAAAATAAATAATTGAAGATTTATTTCTCTAATAAAATTGAGGGTAATAGATGGCATAAACCATGATTTTTGTCATCAAGTTATAATTTTCCTTAATTTTAATTTATTCTAAACATGACCCGCGTATATCACGAAAATAGATTTCATATTCATTCTATTTTTCACGAAATTTGCAATTCAAAATGAAGATCGAAGTGAACAATTATTTGAAAAGTCTCATAGCAGAGGGTGAACATGTGCGGCAGGATTTTAAGTTTGCAATAAATGACAGCAAAAAAATTGCCCGTTCATTAGCCGCATTTGCCAACACCGAAGGAGGAAGGTTACTGGTAGGAGTGAAAGACAACGGCAGAATAGCCGGAGTATCTTCGGATGAAGAACTATATATGATAGAATCTGCTGCCAACCGTTACTGTAAACCTCCTGTGACTTTTAAAGCAAATGAATTGCATACAGAAGGCAAAACCGTTGTGGTAATAGTTGTACCCAAAAGTGACAAAAAACCTCACAAGGCCCTCACCCAGGAAGGCACATACAAAGTTTATGTAAGAGTAAAAGATCAAAATCTATTGGCCAATAGCGTTTTACTCAAAGTCTGGATGCGTAAAAAAAGAGATAAAGGAACCTTCTTTCAATTGAAAGAGCCGGAACAAATACTTCTGAATTGGCTAAATAAGGAAGAACAATATATTACCCATTCCAGATTTTCACGGATTGCAAAAATATCCCGAAAAAAAGCAGAAAAAATCCTGGTCAACCTGATTGTACTGGGAATAATTGATATTGAACTTACTGAAAACGGAGCTTTCTATTTTCTAAAGGATAATTCTGAAGATGACACTGTAGTTGATACCGCCCCCCTTACCAACAAAACTGAATCTCTGTAATTCACCTGCAATTGTATTATTTTACTTCTTCAACATTATTGTTGAAATATTTCTTTATTAATCGCATATAGTTTTTCCGAATATTCTTTAGGCGGATGATACATTCTTTAATGCTGTATTGAGCTTCAGGGCGTGGATAGCAGGGCTTCAAAAGATAATTTTCTGTACCAAAGCTCACAAAAAAAATCTGATTTTCCTCCAAAAAAACAAACCGGCTCAGGCCTGTCCTGCCGGGCCAAAATTCATTGGGGGAAATCCGCTGTGATCATTATTCGTGCCTATATTTTTTATAGGTCCGTGAATATCCTCAAATCGGTTCACATTGTCCTTAAGTGCCTGCAACAACCGTTTTGCATGTTCGGGTGTCATCACTATCCGTGATTTTACAGACGCCTTGGGAACACCTGGCATAATGCGGGCAAAATCGATGACAAACTCTGAAGGAGAATGGCTGATAATTGCCAGATTAGAATAAATACCCTGAGCTACCTCCTGGCTAAGTTCAATTTTAACCTGTCCTTTTTTATTGTTTTCTTCCATCTTAAAAATTATTTCAATTTGACACCCTAAAGATACCAATTATCCATGGACAATTCCAATGTGATATGGGTAAATGAATTGCAATAAAAAGTAATGCCATTTTCCGGGGATTGTTGGGATAGTTTTTGGATTGAAAGCACGGCTTAATTCAAACCCATCGGAATGCGTTGATTTTTTTGAAAATAAAAAAAGCGCAAAACCCGATACAGGGAATTGCGCCTTTAAAAAATATGCGAAATCCGCAAAATGAAATTCTCCGGATTTATAGGATCTATTTATCTATAACTTTCTCGGACTCTCTCTTGCTCACAAGCTTATCATACTCTTCCTGAGATCCTACAATGATTTTATCGTACTCTCTAAGTCCTGTGCCAGAAGGAATCAAATGACCACAAATCACATTTTCCTTCAATCCTGCCAGGCGATCAACTTTTCCACGTATAGCGGCTTCGTTGAGCACTTTGGTTGTTTCCTGGAAGGATGCAGCCGACATAAAACTCTTGGTCTGCAAGGCAGCACGGGTAATTCCCTGAAGAACCTGACCGGAAGTAGCAGGAACAGCATCTCTAACAACAACAAGCTTCAGATCTTTACGTTTCAATTGTGAATTTTCATCCCTTAATCGTCGTGCATTAACAATCTGGCCTGGATGCAAAGCAGAAGAATCCCCGGCATCCACAACCACTTTTTTGGCCCAGATTTCATCGTTTTCTTCCATAAACTCAATCTTATCCACAATCTGTCTTTCAAGAAAACGGGTATCACCTGCATCGGCAATTTCAACTTTCCGCATCATTTGTCTTACAATAACCTCGAAATGCTTATCGTTGATTTTCACACCCTGCAGACGATATACATCCTGCACCTCATTCACAATATACTCCTGAACAGCTGTAGGCCCCTTAATGGATAAAATATCAGAAGGAGTTGTCGCTCCATCAGATAAAGGAGTACCGGCACGAACATAGTCAT
>JBEPWN010000311.1:0-4017 GCA_041642395.1 Marinilabilia sp.
TGCTCAATTAAGCCTTTTTCTTCCAGACGTTCGTGTAACATTTTAATTCCCGAGCTCCATTCGTTCCAGTCACCATTGGTGGATGCCCAATCGCCATTGGGCTCATTTACCAGATTGTAATATTTTATGCAGGTATATCCCTTTTCATTGATCATAAAGTCCAGATAATCGACAATCATATTAATCCAGACCGGATCGTTGGCACCGGTTAAGATTCCTGAATATCCGGCATCAGTGTCATGAACCTGGTAAGGAGCACCCCATTCACCAAACAGAACATCAATGCCGTTTGACTGGCAATAACCTAACAATCGTTCAAGACTTTTCATTTCAGGGGTTTCATAATCAACTATGGGATTGCCCTTTTCATCAAACCCCTGAAGATAACGCCAGTTGGCCTGATCAATAACCCTTACGATCCGGGGTTTCATAAAATCAAGCCGCTCAAAAACTGTATTCCATTGTTCGTCCTGCATCAGAGCTCCCCACTCAGCATCCGGAGAGTCGGCATGTGGATAAGCGGACCATTGAACACCATTTCCCAGAAAATTGAATGAAATTATATTTTCAGGCTCAATCTTCACCCTAACCCCTGCTTCTTTGGATTGTATGCAACCTCCAATTGAAAGGCCGATAATTAATAAACTTAATAATAGGAATCTCATATGTGGTATTTTTTTAACTCATTAAGTAATTCACTAATCGAACAAGTAGCCAATCCGACATATTTATCAGCGGCTCCATAATAAACATACAGTGTATCCTCAATAATAAAATTTCCGGTGGGAAAAACACAACCCTTGTAAATACCATTTATTTCATAATCATGTTCCGGTTCCATGATCCAGTGATCGAGCCGGGCCAGAATTTTATCAGGCCTTTCAAGATCCAGCAATACCGCGCCCACCCGGTAATATCCCTGTCCTCCGTTTTCAACCCCATGATATAAAAATAACCATCCATCCTTTGTCCTCAGCGGTGGTGTGCTTCCACCCACTTTTTCTTCCCATGTTCCTTCAATACCGTTGATTAGCAAACTACTTGGTTGATTCCAGGTCATTAAATCATCTGAAAAAGTAATCCAAACAGCCGGATGTTTACACCCGTAATTTTTGCCAACCCATTCTTTGGGTCGATGAAGCATTACAAACTTACCATTAATTTTTTCCGGAAAAAGAATTACATCCCTGTCATCAAGGTTAGATTGTGTTATGCGCCCTAAACGGCTCCATTTTTTAAAATCTTTGGTAACTGCCAGTCCCGAATTTGCAATATTGTTACGATAAACCAGGGGGGCATATTTACCAGCTTCGGGAAGCAGCACCACATCGTGGGGGAAAGTCCAATACTGACCGGGAGGATATGGACGATAGGCATAAGTTACATAAAATTCATCATCAAACTTTATGATCCGGGGATCTTCAACACCTCCCATATCGGGGCCATCCATACTAGGGCCAAAAGCAGGATCATCAGAAACCCGTTCAAAGTTTTCTCCGTCTTTACTTTCTGCCAAACCAAAACGTATGATATGTTCGGGATCATCTCCGGCTGCCCTGTATAGTAAATAAAACCTTCCGTCTTCATACCATGCGCCGGGATTACAGACGGCTAAATTTTCCCATGCATTTTCTTTATTTGGAGATAACAACGGATTTTTATCTGATTTTTGTAATTTCATATTCGACCTTAATTGCTTAAAAAAACGGTTCATTTTTTTTCTTTCTCACCGGCTCCATAACCGGCAGATTATTTTTCTCTCTGCCCTTACGCTGAATATTTTATTCAGGCATATTAGTAAAGAGTTTAAAGGAACGTGGAGCTATAACAACTTCTTCTCTCTGCCCTTCAGCAAGAGAAAAACTTACTCCGGATTCCAGAGGAATGGCAAATCCTTTTTCATTAGTCGGCCCCTCAAAATCAGCCCCTTCTCCGGAGATATATTCATATACCTTTATTCCATCCATTGAGTTTCCCTTTTCGCTGCCTAGCTGAACTGAATATACTCCAAAGTGAGAATTTACAAATGCGATGCTGTAGTTGCCGTCTTTTTCCCCTGCAATGGCCCTTAATCCTTTTTTATTGGGTAATTCTATTTCAAATATTTTTGTTCCTTTTGGAAAATACTTACTCATCAAAGACATTGTGTAAAACCAGGGTCTGATAGATTCATCCTCAGGATCTTCAAACTTTTCCTCACCGAGAATATTCCAGAATCCCCATCTTTTCAACTCAGTGGAACTTCCACCGTCAATATTATATTGAGCATCGTCCAGTCCCCAAACAATCACTCCTGCATAACCTGCAAGCATGTTTTGAATAACAACATCAGCCATATCTATCCCGTAGAAAGCATCATAAGTAAACATATTGCTATCATCAGAGGCATAAGGATCCGCATCAATTCTTCTACGATTCTCTTGTCCCAGTTCCGAATCAGCAGGATATTTAAAACCCACTTCACCCATAATCATGGGTTTATTAGCAGGAGCTGCAAGTCTGTATGCCTCTGTCATTTCCTGGTAATCGCCAGAGCGAACTTCGGTTTCCGACGGATAAGTATGAATATCATAAGCAGCAAGTCTGTCATCCAGATCAGACACCGCCCGGGTTACCCAATTAATTAAATCAGTTCCCCAAACAGCCACATCCGGGCCTATCATTCCTACCTGCTGATCAAGTCCTTTAAGCTTCATCTCTTTGTGATACCTGGCAATCAGCTCACTCCAGAGGGCGTAATTTCCATCAATGGAAGACCAGTCCCCATTAGGCTCATTAACCATGTTGTAGTATTTTATGCAGGAATAGTTTTTCTCATTAACCATGTAATCCAGAAAGTTAACCGAATTATTCAACCACTCCTCATCAATACTGCTACCCCCCCCATGTCCCCATTCACCAATAATAACACTGATATTGTTGGCTTCACAGTAATCAAGAATTTTAAAAAGAACATCTTCACTTTTGGAAGGGTCGTAAACCCCATTTATTTCATAGTTCCAGCCCGGAGCCGTCATTATTCGAACCAGAGAAGGACTCATAAATGAAACTCTCTCAAATAACTTCTCCCAGTCACTTTCCGATAGCGTAGGACTTCCGGTCCAGGCTTCCAACACATCATATCCACCCCATTGCACACCGTTGCCTTCAAATTCGGGCATAAGAACATTTTCGGTAATTGTTAAATGGTCACTTTCATCTGCTTTTGGCACCTCGTCAGTCATTTCATTTTCCCCGCACGAAGTGAAAAAAAAGAACAAGAGAAGCCCTGTCATCAACTGTTTCATTACTAAGATATTTTTCGGTTTCAACCCCGGATATTTGAGAGTGGCGATTGTAACAATCACCACTCTCTTATACAAATTATTTTCTTTTATTGCCATATGACAGACACAACAACAAATGACCTGTACACCTCTAACATATTGGATCTTACAAGCATTCTCCAATCTGCAAAAATGGAGTCAACCAATAAATTCAACCCTCCGTCTAATACCTTTGAAGCAGGTTTAACATTTTGCGATCCAGCTTATGCCCATACCAGTCTTCATATTTAACATCGGATCGCTTACTATCAAGAATCCCAAAATTACTTTCGCCGATAAAATCCCAAATACCAAACCCGATATCCATTTCCTTGAACATATCTAAAACATCCTCTAACCATTTTAGAAAAACATCATGTGGTAACCGATGAGATCCGCTGGTTTCTCCCAAATGCACACCAATCCCCTGTTGCACGAGTCTTCTCCATGGAGTATAGAACTCTTCCAACCTGGCTCTGTCCCAGACATACCCGTCATCTCCAATTGCTCCAGGCCACTTAGGTTCAGGCCAGTCGTTACGATCCTGCATCCAGTCTACTTTATAGTGACTTATGTTTCCGGGAATATAGCAATGAACACTTTGATTAATTCCCAAAGGAATCAACTCATGCACACATAAATTGCCTGCACCTGCCCCATCGGCAATAATTATCCGGTCAGGGCTAACTTCACGAATCGCATTAACAGCAGG
>JBEPWN010000312.1:0-4008 GCA_041642395.1 Marinilabilia sp.
GGGCATCCCGTTGGTATTGGGGAACATTTCAGCAATTTCAGCCTGATCGGCAACCGATTCGGTTTTTTTACCTTCAACAACTTTCACACTTCCTTTTAGTGTGGCAGGTACCTTGGGAACATACTTTTCCCTGGCAATCTGGAGTGCACTTTTTATTAACATCTATATTTGTTTTATGAAATTTCTTTACTAGTGTCTGTCTATAAAATACCATTTGCTTCATTTCGACAAGCTCAATGTGGGACGTTACACTTGCCCGAAAACTACTCACTTCGACATGCTCAGTGCATGCATTCCGAAGTAGCTTTTGTAAGGTTTTTGAATAAAAACCAACAAAAAGCACACTCGAGACTGCGTATTTTCGGGCTTTGCAAGCCTCGCAACTGGCACTTTCTAACCAGACACATGGAAACTAAATATCTTTTTAGCCAACTTTACAGACGAGCACTCAAAAATCAGTTAAACTTTTGTAATGCATGGTAAAAAGTTATTTATGTATCAACAAACATTGATCGCAACTCTCGTATAATAAAACCTTTGCGTCATTGCGTCTTTGCGTTTAAGCTTTTTCTAACGATCTATTGTTACTAAAACGGATACGAAATTAACTATTTGAAAGCAAAAGAACTATAATATTTTGATTCTTTATGATTTTCTAATTTTTCAAATGCAAATTTGTAAATATTTTTTCAAAATAGAAAAAAGCATCCACCTGTAAATGAACAAATCATAAAACTGAGTTCATTTATGCCTGACACGACACTAGAATCCTCCCGCCGAGAGATGCAGTCCAAAAGTTCCTGACGACTTGGCTTCGGGACGTTGAAACGGAAAAGCATAGTAAGGTTCAAGAATAATGGCTCCAAAAAGATTTAACCGTATTGCTAAACCGGCACTGTATATAGGAATGTGCACATCGTCACCTGTTGGTTCCCAATTGAATTCCACATCATCGAAATCAGACCAGATCAATCCTCCATCAGCAAACAATACCAGATCAGTAAAAAACATACCTGACTGAATCATGGCCAATCGCTTGGGACCCGATAAAGGAAGGCGGTATTCAATATTCCCCACAACCATTTTACTTCCAACCAGATTATTAACATTTAAACTTGTTCCGTTTGCAGAGGGGTTTCGACTCATTGATCCAAAGCTGTAGCCTCTCACATAATATTCATTTCCAAGAAACATTGGGTAAAGTTCATCAGCACTACTGCCGTAGCGGCCATAATGCATCAAACGAAATCCCACTGCGTCGGGAAAGAAGAAAAAATATTTCCGGTAATCAGCCAAAAATCCCCAATAATCAAACTCCCCAAAAACCTTGTCTGTCTGAAAACGATAGCGGTATCCTCTCATTGGAGACGTAAGCCCGAATTGGGAATCATCCCCGGCATAAGCTGCATAAGATCTGAAAAGGTAAAACGGATCAGGACCGTCCACCTCCTGAGATTCTCTTCCGATCCGAACGCCCCGGTAAAAATAATTATTAATGCTGTCGATCCTGAAACTATAACGACTGGCAGTAAAACCGGTTTCGATACGCAATTTCTTTGATATGGGATACTGCCCCATCACCCCAAGCTCGTCTTCAAAAGTCCGCTGCTCCATCAACACCAGATTTTGCACAGGAGTATCCTGTATGGTATCGGCTTTAATGGTTGCACCCGAGGAGCGATATGGTATGTGGCTGAATGAAACGCCCCAATTGAAGCGGCTGGCTTGGTTTAAATAAAAAACCTGACCGGCAATATCATATATCCTGCCCTGAACCTGAAGAGCGGTCATTAAAAGATGCCGCTTTAGCATGTCATTGAACAGAAAACTAACACCTCCGGCCATTCCTGTACCATAGCGGTTCACTCCTACTCCGATCCCCGAACTGCCTATTGTTTCCAGTTTAAATTCAGCATCATAGGGCTTGTATCCAAACCTATTCGTATCCGGTAAAAAATATGTATTCAAATTTTCATTTACAAAATCAGTAGGAATGGTTGTTTTAACAGATACTAATTCTGACGGACTAAAATCAACCTCCTCAGCAGCAAAAACTGTTCCTTCAAGCGTTGAAAGATCCTGTCGGAACAGCTCATAACCACCATCGGTATAAAGAATATATACAAGTTCTTCGCTCTCCCTGGAAATATCAAAACACGGAGATAATCCGGTGATACCAATTACACCGGTCTTCAAATCAGTAATTTTCCGGACTTCTCCAATATTCTTGTCGTAACGATATATATTTCTGTAACCGTCAGCATCTGAAACAAAATAAATCTTAGTTCCATCGGGCGAATACTTGGGATTGACTATGTCAGAACCTTTCAAAATATCGATTGTATCGATTTCTCTCGTATTCAAATCATATTCTGTCAGTCGGTAATTACCGTATTTTAAACGATCAAGATCCGTCATTTCTCCACGGTCACTTATAAACAATATCTTTGAACCGTCCGGCGACCAATGAGGATGAAGATCGGAATACCGGTCATTTGTAAGTTGCTCAATGCTCCCGTCCTCAAAATAATAAAGATACAAATCACTTTGTCCGTTCTTCAACCCTGACAAAAGCATCTTTTCACCGTCTGGCGACCACTGAGGATTATTGAATGACTGCAAGTCATCAGGACGTATTGTTTCAACAATTTTTTCATCTTCCAGATCAACAATAATTAAAGTATTTTGTCCCTTACTAAAACTGGTAAGGGCAAATTGCTTTCCATCGGGACTCCAGGTTCCTGATGATTCCAGAAAACTGTAAGCATCTATATGAGAAGCTCTGATCACATTGGTCAATTGTTTGGTAATTTCCTTATTATCAACATCAGCGAGATAATAGTCAATGGAAATAACATTCCTGTCCGATATAAAAACAAGGTTTTTACCGTCGTGACTCAATGAAGGAGCAATATTGATTTCACCGGCATTAGACTCATCAAATAATTTCTCCCCGGAAGATTCATCCTTCCCTTCCAGATAAGGCTGATGTGTTTTTTCCAGAGCTTTGATCCACATGGAAGAAAGCGAATCGGCTGAATATCCGCTGTAAGCTTCAATGGCTTTTTCATATCCCAATCTTCCGGTTGTCTGAAGTAACGGACGAATTGCCCCATCGCCGAATAAAGCGGTAAAATAAGACCAGAAAGCATGACCATAACGATACGGAAAATAACTCTGCGGATCGCGGGACATCTCCCGGAAAGTAGGAATGTCATCTTGTATAACTGCATCACGCATCCATATAGCCGTTTGATTGTGATTGGTGCCAATTGAAAGATATTCGGCCAATCCTTCAATCATCCACAAGGGGATCTGGCCCATCGAACGCAAACCAAGATTGCGATTTTGTTTAAACATGTTGTATTGAAAAACATGAACCATTTCGTGTCCTAAAACATGGTCTGTCTCATTGTTTGATGCTGAGTATGGCATTATTAAACGGTTGCGGTAGCCTTCGGTCACTCCTCCGGTACCCACACCGATCAACTGCTGTATAACTGTGGTTTGCTGAAAATCAGCATGATCATTGTAAAGTATAACAGGATTTTTTTTTCTTGTCAGTGTATCAACAAATATGTTCTGATGCCGCTTGTACCATCGCTCACACAGCTGCCCAAAGTCTTTAACTTTTTCTTCATCGTCAATATAATGGTAAATCGAAAAATGAGGTGTTTCATAAATTTTAAAATCAAACACCTCATAATTGACCTTGTTTTGTCCAAAATACTGAGCATGGGCTGTAAAAGTCAATGCTCCAAAAAATACCAGCAAAATAATAATACGGATGTCTTTTTTCATGACAATTTATTTTTTTTTAAAACAAACCATAAGATTTTTAGATATAAGATTACAGATTATCAATCCCGAAGCTTCGGGATTGATAATCTGTTTTTTTTTTTGATCATTGGTGTCCGGTTAAATAATTTAGATTGCTTCACTACGTTCGCAATGACGGGACTTTTCAGGATTTTTAGGGGTGGATGGGGTTTATTTTCGGCAAGGCCG
>JBEPWN010000313.1:0-4007 GCA_041642395.1 Marinilabilia sp.
TTAACTCCATCTTCGCCATCTGATATTCCTGAAGGTGTTATCAGCTATAAAGATGAACGTCGCTTGATTTTATGTCTTGACGGTGGCGGTGTTCGTGGCATTGTTACCCTGCAAGCCCTCAAGTCTCTTGAAGAAGAGGTGGGGGGAGATTGTATCGACATTTTCGACATGTTTGCCGGCACAAGTACCGGTGCGATTATTGCCGGTGCCCTTGCCTGGGGTGTATCCGTAGATGACCTGATTAAACTATACCGTGAGAAGCATAAGATCATTTTCACCCGTTCAAAAAAATGGGTAGCTTCAACGGCAGGAGGTGCAGCGGTCGGTGCTGGTCTGGGTTTTTTGATCGGAGGGCCGGTTGGTGCGGCAATAGGCGGTGCCCTGGGTGCTGTTGGGGGTTACTTTGGTAGTCGATTAGGACTTATTGTTCCGAAATATGATAATAAAGGTTTGATCTGTATTTTGAAGTCAATTTTTGGTAATGATACTTTGGCACACTGTCATCGAGATTTGTTTATTACAAGTAAAGACACAGTACGATCCGAAACAACATATTTCACGGCATTCCATCCGTCCCAGAGACCTCATGATGAATATGATCTGGAAAATTGGCTTAATTCCGTTCGAGGCACTTATAAGAATGTTCCGTTAGCTTCCGCAATTGCTGCCAGTGCAGGTTCTGCACCCATTTACTTTAACCCTGTCGGCCGGTTTCTTGATGGGGGGGTAGGAAGCTTTAATAATGTAAGTTATGCAGCTCCTGTTGAGGCGTTGCGCTATAGTGCAGAAAAAATAGTAATAGGTAGGTTCAATGATGAAGGGCAGAATGATCTGAATGGACAATGGCCTAAATATAGTTATCCACGTCATGATCAGCTCTATAAGCCTGGAGAAGTTGGGGTTATTTCAATTGGAACGGGCAAAGAAGTTAACAATATGGAAGTGGATGAAGCCTTGAAAATCAAAACAGCACTAGGTTGGATCGGGTGGATCCTAAGTGATTTGATGGATGATTCTGACGAACAACAAAGTTATATAGCTAAAAAGGATTTAGACGATTTTCAAAATATAATTCAATTTAGACGATTTCAAATACATTGGTCCCAACGAACAATTGATGTTCTAAGGCAAGTAAATGATGATCTGGGTTTGAATCTGGATCTTCCTTCGGAATTGAAAGATGGAGGAAAGTTTAAGCTTGACGCTGTTAAAAAATTTGATCAGCTCGACAGCTTAGGTCGTGCCTTTGGAATGTGGCTTAGGCAATCGCGAGAGGGGAGTGATGTGGTTCGTTTCAGATTATTAAAAAACATTTCCCTGGGACATCCGGTGTGGTCAAATCCACCTCGTTATCATATTGATGTATATTCAAAAGAAATCAAAGAAGAGTTGACCGAACAAGTTTTTTAATTCATCTTTGAACATACATGATTATATGTATCGAACAAAGGAAGCACGAACGCAAAACGCTGCAGCTTAAAAATTCACTGCCAATTAATTAAGAATGGATCTTTTTTTCACTTCATCAAGGTCAGTTCTACTCAATTATTTAGCAGCCATAACCAAACTGGTTGTAATTCCCGGATATTCCGGTAATATCCCCCCTGTCTCCACCACCATCAACCAAAAACAAATTCGGGCCAAAATCACAAAATCTGGGGTCGATCATTCGCGGTTTTCTAAACATCCACACCAAACACCTGCCGTGCCAGCAATCCGGCGAAGAAGCTTATTGTGGCAATACCCAGAGAAATAGCTGTCATCTCGCCAAACCGGCGCCAGAAGGAAATATTTTTTATGACACTGATATAAAAATTATATCCCATAATGATCATGATACTTACAGCCAGCATCAGGGCGAGCGCAAAATAAACATTCTTTGCAATGAGATAAGGTATAATAAGCAATAAAACGGTGATGATGTATGCCACTCCGGTGTAACCAGCCGATTTAAGCGGATTTTTGGGATTGTCCTTTCCATCGGCTTCTTCCCGGGACGAAAGGAATTCTGATGCGGCCATGGACATGGAGGCAGCAACTCCGGTAATAGAACCTGTCATGGCAATGATATTTGTATCTTGAAGAGCAAAAGTCAGCCCTGCCAGCGCACCGGTAAGCTCCACCAATGCATCATTAAGGCCAAGTACAACGGAGCCGGAATATTTCATGTGATTGTCCCCGATCAGGCTCAGAATTTCCATCTCGTGTTTTTGCTCAGCCATAAGTACATCGGCCAGTTCCGGTAATTCTTCCTTTAAATCGGCATATACTTTTTGGGTTACCCTTTCGCCACTTTCCATCAGTTTAAGGCCAAAGGACAGTCCAAACATTCTTGAAATAAACCGGGACCGGCGCAACTTCATTTTGCGGGGACTGACATCGGTGTTGGTGAGTTTTTTAAAAATACCATAATGTCTGAGTTCATCATCGGCAATATTCCTTAGAACCTCGCCTTTTTCTTTATCATGCGTCCGTTCAGCGAGAAAAAGGTAAATATAATGTTCCGTAATCTCGTTACGCTGTGCAGTGATCAGTTTTTTCCGTCTTGTTTTATTCATGGAAATAGATCTAATGGATGCTGACGTTTACCTGAAATTAAAGAAACCGTTGGTAAAGGGCAACTGTGATTTTTTTATTGTTCAGGAAGGCTTCTGACAGTCCTTAATCCGCCTTGGAAAGACGTTCGTGCAATTCCTTGAGGAATTCCAGGTTCTGCAATTGATACTTTCTTATAGCGATATGCTTTTCCCGCTGGGATGGCATTATGGGGCTAATATCCTAAAGTTCGTTCAATAATTGGAATTGCAATGGATTTTGATGCTGAGCTTTGCCGGTAATATTCTTTTATTGCGCCAATTTTCCTTTGATCAAAGCCACCGTTAATGCATAGCGCATACGATACAACGAATAGGTTGCGCCGGAAACGGCATCCACATCCATCATGTCTTGTTTTTCGAGCATTTGTTTTTCCATCAAAGGGTAAGCAATAGCCGGGGTTGTGCCGGCTGATTTCATCTCTTTGCAATAGGCTTCATCTTCCTGCTTTCCGGAACCAGAGTCCTTTACCTCGTTGTAATCAATGGAAGTAATTATTTCGTCTTTTACATCAATAGAAACCACATGCCGGTAGTCAAAAGCATCCAGGGGTGATGATCCGGTGTAGAGGCCATCGGGAATTCCCATGGCGGAAACAGGCAGTTGATATGCGGTGATGTAATGGTTGAAAGTGGTGTCGACTTTGGCAATATCGTTGACTTCAATTATAAAATGAAGACTTTTCATCGATGACTTGAAATATTTGCCACCCGGGGGATAACTCTTTATTACTTCAAGATCGTTTGGTGCCGGCGGCTGGCATGCAGTTAATAGAAGGGAGAGGGGGAGGGCCACAAGTAAGAATTTTCGGAGAGTTTTCATGGTTTTTGGTTATTATTTCTTCTGTACAATAGACTGTTAGCATTTAAGATATAAGATGAATCCTATCCCGAAGCTTTGGGATTGAAAATTTTTATTTTAACATGAAAAACATTTTAGTTATAAACAGCTAATTCAAAGACTTATTGTAAAGCCTTAACGGCAATTGAATTCAAAGACGGACACTAATAAATATCAGCACATGCAAGCTTTCTGGGGTATATTTGGATTATTTTACCTGGCAGCTAAAGGGACAACTTAGCAGAACAATCTTATAAGCTGCCCTTACAGGGCGACCATAATAATTTGCAAAAGAACCCAACGCGTTGCGTTGGGCTGAATTATGCTGGGCTTTCAGCCCGAAAAAACATTACAAATAACCCAAGCATCGCTGGAATATGGTTTTTTGTGATCAAACTATTAATTACTGCCAATCAATTAAAGCTGAATATAATCATGACAATATTAAACCCTGAAAACCCTTACTCTGTTAGGTTATTTTAATGCCGTTAAGTTTACATTTTTTAAAAGCTTTTGTGACAAGTAATTGTTTCACCAAAGTCATTAATGGTAACTTTGCCGGATTATGGAAG
>JBEPWN010000314.1:0-3995 GCA_041642395.1 Marinilabilia sp.
ATTTTTATATGCTTCATTCTGGCCATATCAATTACCAGATCATGGTTCATCACAAAGCCCATTACACTTGAGCCGTTGCCCCGGACGGCAAAATCCAGATCATATTTTTTACACACCTTCATGATGGTCGAAACGTCTTCGTCACTACCCGGTAAAATCACATAGGAAGGTATGGTTTCCTCTGTAGCAGGGCAAGGATCATTCGCATAGGCTATACGGATGGCAGGATCATTGCTGCACCATCTATCACCTGTTATTGCGGCTAATTCGTTAAACACATCGTCGCTGGTGATTTTGTCGGTAACGCTTTCCCTGTATTCCTCAACATAGTTTTTCAGAGCATGCATAACCTCCATCGGGCGCAATTCAGTTATAAAATGGCATTGGAGGTCGCAGACTCCACACAAATTACAATCATCGGCTATTTCTAAAACTTTCTGGGTCACTGGGATCCGTTCTTCCCGGAGAGCAGCATACAAGTCCATTCGCCCCTGTGGATAATAGCTGACAAAATGTTTCTGAGCCCCGGAGGGACAAAGACCTGTCCCGAGAAAATTAATCTTACACATGGCATAATGCCTGCAATAAGAAGCTGTTTTTTGGGGTTTTAGTCCATCTTTTTTGTTTTTCTCCTTATGATTCATCCTTATATTTTATTGGAGCCAGACACTATTTGTATAACTATTTGCCTTCGATAACCGGCAAACCCAGAGTTATCCAGTCATGCATTCCCCCTCGATAATACAATATCTTTTCAGGCGGATAACCGGCCGACAATAGCTCTCGGATAGCAGCAGGCGATTGGGGACATTGCGGTCCGTTACAAAAAAAGATAGTCGGGATGTTGCGGTCCAACTCATCCATTCTGTCTGTTATTTCATTGTGAGGAATATTTTTAGCGCCGGGAATGGTGGAACTTTTATAAAAATCTGATGTGCGGGAATCAATTATAGGCAGCCCCATTTCCTGGTATTTGTGTACTTCAAATTCATCTACAGCTCGAACATTTTCTGCAATTTCAATTGGTTGAATTATTCCCCAGGTTGTGTCTACTATCACCAAGCCGGGTTCACTGCTAACAGGCTGAGGGACCATTTGTGTATTTTCCCTTTTAGGTGCTCGGGTTTCACTAATGTCCTTTTTGTTGATGTTGGTTCTTTCATCTTTTAATTCCATAATTTTCTTTTCTCCGGGTAAACCTACCGAAACAACTTTATCATCCACAATAAATAAGGGTGATGTCTTTAAATGATATTTTTCTATCAATTCAGGATGATCCTCAAAATACATCACTTCATAATGCAACCCGGCATCTTGCAATTGTTCCTCAAGTATTGGGCGGTGATTGCATGTTTTTGTTGCTGCTATTATAATTTTCATATACTTCTATTTGTTATTCGTTCATTTTTCGGTTTTATAACCGGACATTAATGGTGACAAAGTTTGTCAGAAAAGCCGATAATGCCTGTTGCGTTCAGCAATATGGCGATTATAATACGGTGAATGTTTTTACTGTCTGTATAACTCACATATTTTTTACTAATTAATGATACTAAATTTTAACAATGTCAGACCAAAGTTGTTTAACGCTGATTTGATAAGGCTTATAGTCGGCTTTGATCAGGTTTTCGTAAGTCCGTCTGTTAATATTTGCCCCTATATGTATAATGGTATTGGATTGAGAATATCCATTATTATCCCGACTGCTTTATGATTGCTTCTGACGTGTTCCAGCATCAATATTTTCCCATTCGGCTTGCATACGCGCTTCTTCTCTTTCCGGCCTTGTACAGGATCGGAATCAGAGCAACAAACACAGGAAGTGACTACCGTATCAAATGAATTTTATTCGTCATGTTGTTCAATATGTTTTCCTTTTGGACCAATGTTTTCAATAAACACCATCTGCGATCCAAGATGGCCGGCCAGGCTCACGGTAATTGCCGAACCGGCAATCAGTAAAAGTACAATCACCTCAGCCAGAATTTTTTGATTCAGGAAAAAATGGCTGATCGTCTTGAACAGCAGGGCTATACCGGCCAGCCAAAGGGTCCAGTTAGCATAAGATTCATGAGCTTCCAGGATGTTTATTGCCTTTTCAGAAAGGTTTGTTGTATGTGGGTGAAAAAACTGTGAAGCCAATATTCCCCCGATGAAACCACCTAATAGCAACGCCAGTGTGACCCAACTTAATGATTTTGTGTAAACAAAGAAAGCAATCAACTCGGAAAAAACTGCCAGTAATAGCAATACAACCGGAAAATGAACGATTAAGGGATGAAGATTGGGAAATTCTTCAAAACCAGCAAAAAGCGCTGTGGAATTTTTAGTCTGAGAGGCTTCTGAAATCTGTTGGTTTTCAGAAGCAACTGTTTGAGTTGTGTCTTGTTTCGTGCTGTCATTCTGGTTTTCATCTCTGTGCGCAGCTATTTGCACAGGAATAATAAAAACGAAGAAGTACAAAGCAAGTTTTTTGAAAGCCATACTATTCATATATTTAAATCCTGATTTTCACCTTTGATTCACTATAATATATGAAGCTTATAGTTATTTTGCATTATTATTTACGTGCAATTTTGCATTATTTTTTTTGGCCTGATCCAGCTTAGGCTTCTTCAACTTAATCCAATTCTGATGTTTCGGCTACATGGCTTTTTCAAATAAGTCGGCATCTTTGTGTTTCTTGATTTTCCAATATTTGCTTTTTCCGTAAATAATCTGTCTTTTTGTTAGCAATTCCGGCTTTACACGATAAACATCATTTTGCATCTGTAAAAGGAAGCAGAATGTTATGAATTTCAGGGTTCATCCCAAAAAACCCGAAAATGTAATTCACATTTCCGGGTTATTAAGTTTCTGCTTAACGTCTTATTTCCCATACCCGATGGTATGTCCCAGAATTACTTTGTGAAGAGGTGAAAACTCCATTACATTTTCAAGAGCTTCTTTGTCGATCCATCCGCGAACCACGCAATTTAGTTCTTCGGATGCACAGGTAAGATAAACATTTTGTGCAATAAATCCAGTGTTGGCATGTGAAGTTGCCATGTGTTCAGCGGTGATGTTTTCAGGTTTATCTACGCCTGCCTTTTTCATATTGGCAACATAGATGAAGTTGAGAGGTGCAGTTGCCACAAAATCCTGTTCGCCGCAGTACTCCCGATAATCTCCTTTTTTGTAAAGATCCAATTGATGTTCCAATGCATTATACCGGTAAGCGCCATCCGGAAGAAAGACATACAACTCGATTTCCTGCTTGTTTTGTGATGAAGGAGCGGTCCGTTTCTCCTCCCCGGGCCGGTTAATCCCCCAGGCAGCCCAGCAAAGATTGGATATTTGTTGTTTGCTCAGTTCCCTGCTGCTGAAATTGCGGCTGCTGCTGCGTTTGTTCAGTGCATCCATAAGTGGGATGCCCCCTTTCTTCTGGGGGGCAGGAAGCTCAATGGTTTGCGCATTTAAACCGGAGAGACCTGAGAATAATGTGATGGCCAGAATGACAAATACTTTTTGCATAAATATTTTGGTTTACATGTTGTTTTGTGAATAAAGTTAGCATGATAGTAGATGTTAAGCAAGTAATGCTAAAAAAAAGCCGGGAAAAGATATCCCGGCTTACAATTCTTCGATTTCCGCTGTCATGGCTTATTGCTTGCGTATGCAACAATTATTTTTGGGAAATTAAAGTTTCAGGTCCTTTTTAGAAAGATAAAAATCGATGCGATCGATGCCTGTTTCCTTATTTCTTGCTTCCATTTCGGCAAGTGTTTTGGGTGGCGGTACAATAACCTGTTCTCCCGGTTTCCAATCCAACGGTAAAGCCACTTTGTGTGTGTCGGAAACCTGCAATGCCTTCAATGCCCGTAAAATTTCGTCCATATTACGACCTACATTGAGAGGATAATACATAATAAGGCGAATTTTCTTCGACGGATCAATGAAAAATACTGCGCGAACAGCAGCAGTTTCTGCTTCGTTGGGCTGTAACATGCCGTATT
>JBEPWN010000315.1:0-3993 GCA_041642395.1 Marinilabilia sp.
TGCTCAACTCCGATGAGGGAACAATTACGGTAATGGGTAAAAATGTGAATAAATTAAAAACCAGGGAATTATCAGCACTGAGGAAAAAAATTGGTTTCCTTTTTCAAAGCGGTGCACTATACGATTCCATGACCATTAAAGAAAATCTTGAATTTCCTTTACGCAGAATAAAAAAGAAGCTTACTAAAAAGGAAAGAGATGCAAAAATAGAAGAAGCTTTAGAGAATGTAGGATTGGCCGACACATTGCACAAGATGCCCTCCGAACTATCAGGCGGAATGCTGAAACGGGCAAGTCTGGCACGCACCATTGTTGTAGAGCCGATGATCATGCTGTATGATGAGCCAACCACCGGACTTGATCCGGTAACGTCTGACGGGATAAGTGCGCTGATCAATGATGTTCAAAAAAAATACAAAACATCATCCATCATCATCACGCACGATATTGAATGTGCCCGTGCCACCGCCGACAGGATTATTATGTTGCAGGACGGCCAGATTTACATGGAAGGGAACATCGATGATTTTGAAAATTCAACAGATGAATTGATCCAGTCTTTTTTCAAACAAAACACGTAAAATGGAAAATCACACACCACAGTTTAAAGCACGATTGGGAATTTTTGTTGCATTAGGAATTGCCATTTTTGTAATTGCCATTTTCATTATTGGCAAACAACAGAATTTATTTAACCCAGTATTTAAAATCACGACCAATTTCCATAATATAAGCGGCCTTCAACCAGGAAATAACATCCGCTTCTCGGGCATTGATGTTGGCGTTGTCGATGTTATAGAAATAATCAATGATTCAACTGTACAGGTTGAGATGCTTATAAGAAAAAACGTGCAGCAGTTTATAAAAGCTGACAGTTATGCGAGTATTGGCTCAGAAGGAATTATTGGCGACCGGCTCATTATTATTACGCAGGGAAGCGATAACTCACCAATGGCAGCAGACGGCCAGCATATTTCATCTAAAGAACCGATTGAAACCGATGATATTCTGAAAAGTTTAAAAACCAGTACGGAAAGCGCCGAAGTGATTACACTGCAACTGGCCGAAATAATGGTAAACATCAATAAGGGAGAAGGAGTGCTGGGCCGGTTGATTCAGGATTCAACCATTGCAGAAAATGTTAGTCTGACCATTGAAAACTTCAGAAAAAGCTCCGAAGGGTTGGATGAAACCATCGAAGTTACACAAGAAAATGTATTTGCTTTTATGGAGAGCCTGCAGAAAACTGTTGCAAAAACTGAAGTTGCTTCCAACCAACTCGGCGAAATTATGATGAAAATAAACAATGGCGAAGGGGCTATTGGAATGCTGGTTCGGGATACTACTATTGCAAATAACATTGATGAAACCATTATAAATCTCAAGGAAAGCAGCATAGGGCTGAACGAAAACATGGAAGCGCTCAAACATAATTTCTTTTTCAGAGGGTATTTCAGGCGACAGGCCAAGGAAAAGGAAGAGAAAAAGGAAGAGGAGAAAAAGCGAATTGAAGAAATGGAAAATCAGGCCGATAATGAATGATGTAATCCCAATCTCTAATTATGTAAAATCCTATATTCCAGATATTCGCACCTTACCTTTATTATTTTTAACCATTATTTATTGTCCGGAGAAACTTATTTTTTGAAAAAAGATTGCTTCCCCGAAGGGTTCCCGAATAGTCGGGACAGGCAGGGGCAGGCTCATTTGCTCGCAATGACATGGTTCAAAATGTTTTAAGCATGTTGGAGGGGGTTTATTTTCGGCCTTGCCGAAAATAAACCCCCTCCAACTCTCAAAATCCTGCAATGTCGCGTCATTGCGAGTGACCACCCCAAAAAATTGAGGCATAATGCGTCAATAACAGAATACAAAAATCTGTCATTGGTAACGCAGTGAAGTAAACTCAATACTTTAACCGGACCTCTACTATTTTTCACTTAAAAATGACCAAAATGAAAAAATCAATTTTTCACCTTGTTTTCTTTGCCCTGATTGTTGGCCTGGTATCTACCTCATGCGTATCGGGCAAAAAATTTAAAGCTTCTGAAGCCAATGTACAGAGGCTGCAAAATGAAAATTCAGCAACTTTAAACCGGCTGAATGACAGCGAAATGGAATCAATAAAATTAAAACGTGAACAAGAATCACTTCAAGAAGAATATGCCTCTGTTCAAGATGATTTGATGTTGCTCTCTTCCAAATCCAAAATAACCATACGCGAACAGGCTACGCGGTTAAAAGAGCTTCAGGAAATCATCCAATCGCAAAACGACAAAACCACCAGCCTGAAAAATTCAATTTCAAAGGCCCTGTTAAATTATAAGGCAGACGAACTGAATGTTTACCAAAAGAACGGAAAGGTTTATGTTTCGCTCGAAGAAAAATTGCTGTTCAAATCGGGCAGCGATGTGGTTGATCCAAAAGGTAAAGAAGCGCTAAAATCACTGGCAAATGTTCTGAATAACACCACCGACTTCACCGTTGACATCGAAGGTCATACGGATGATGTACCCATTAAGACCCAAAGATTTAAAGATAACTGGGATTTAAGTACCGCCCGGGCTTCATCCATTGTTCGCATTCTTACCAAAGATTATGGTTTTGATGCAGCGCGCATCACTGCTTCCGGCAAAGGCGAGTTTCACCCTCTAAACCTTAACGAATCAGTGGAAGGACGGGCAGGAAACCGCAGGACTGAAATCATCCTGTCGCCTGATTTGCAGGAGATATATGAGCTTTTGTATCAATAGAAATTCATTACCGGCATTAAAATACTGCATCACCGCACTCCTTTATCGGGGTGCGGTGTTTTTTTTTTGCTAATCAGTGAATTATGTAACTTTTTAAAATAGTTATGTAAGCTTTAATGGCTGATATTAACCTAATTTTACATTGGGGATATACCATCCCCCGAAACTTACATAAATTGAATAAGGTTATTAGAAACCGGAACGCAAAAACAGAAATGATTCTGAAAATTAAAAACATGGCAAGCAGCCGCTGCAAAACATTTGTTCAGAAAGAAATGAACAAACTGGGAGTCTTCAACATCACCGTTGAATTGGGCGAAGTGGAATTAAAGGAAGATTTCTCTGAAGAGAAATTACGTTTACTGGATATGGCTCTCAGGCGCTCCGGCTTGGAATTATTGGTAGATAAAAAGAAACAACTGGTTGAAAGTATTAAAGTGGCTATTCATGAGTTGGTTTATGCTACCGATAACAGTCCCAAACCAAACTATTCAGATTTTATTAGTCAAAGGCTCAACATCAGTTATAGTTCCCTCAGCAATACATTCTCGAAGGCGCAGGGCAAAACCATTGAAAAATATATCATTGAACAGCGAATTGAACGTGTTAAGGAATTGCTTATTTACACCGATACCAGCCTCAACGACATCACGTTTAAAATACACTACAGCAGCGTGGCTCATTTGTCGAACCAGTTTAAAAAATTAACCGGAATGACACCTTCTACTTACAGGAAACAAAGAAGCCCCGACCCGTTAATCAAAATAAAAACTCTTGCTCTAAGCATGTAACTTTCTATAGAGTTAAAGCAGAATTCAATAGATCGTTAGATTTTTAGATATTAGATGTTAGATGGATTGTATCATATTATAAAACAACCTCTTATCACTATGAGTCTGCTGAGGTTAAACAATTGACTAATAATCTATTACAAAAGATTAACGGCCTATTGAGAATTCATATAACCTAAAAAAGCCATCGTTAAAAACAACGATGGCTTTTTTTATGAATTTGAAATTCTATTGTACTAACAATAGTTTGTTAAACATTCGCAAATGCCTGGTAAACTACTATTTATACACTAAGGCTGTAGTTTACATTTGCGTTGATAATTCCTTTGTTTCAAATTTCTTCATTGGTAGAAAAGAAAACGATCTACCCCTGTATTAAAAGATTGCTTCTCCCGATATCGTCCCTCATCGGGATCGCAATGACACCCTCTCCCTTTTTATATGGAAGA
>JBEPWN010000316.1:0-3987 GCA_041642395.1 Marinilabilia sp.
ACCACCGGCAATGGCTTTGTTGAGAAACCATTTAGCAGTGGGATGGTATTCTATTCCTGGTCTGGAATAACGATTGACAGCGTTGTGGTGGATGTGGTAAACCTGCCCCAAAGCCCCGCTGTCAATCAGCTCTTTAACCTTTCGGAATTTGGGGATTAACCGGGAATGTCTTCCCGAACAGTCCAAAACCTTTAATTCAGGATATTTACGGGCATACTCAATCATCTGATCAATTTCCTGCAGGGTCATCCCGGCAGGCTTCTCCAAAAGAATGTGTTTTCCGGCTTCAAGGCTTTCCTCAAACATTTTTTTATGAAGATGCGGAGGCGTACAAATAATAACAGCATCTACATCTGCATCATTCAATATTTCCCTGTAATCAGTGGTTGTATTAGGCACATGGAACTTTTCCGTTACTCTGTTTAGGGATGCCTGCTTTGTAGCAGCCAGCCAGATAACCTCTAGATCCGGAGCCTTTTGTATCGCTCCAATATGATGTTCGGCAATCATGCCTGCACCAATAACGCCAATTTTATGCATAAATCTCATTTTTAATAGTTCGTCCAATCAAAAACAACCCCAATGTATTCATTTTTCTTATCTCTAAGTCCCTCGTATGCTTCCTGCGCTTTTTCAGGTAAAAGTTTATGCGAATAAAGCGGAGAAATATTCAGCCTGCCGTCTGCCATTAACTTCATGATAATTTCCGCATTTCTTTCTATGGAATGTTTATTGAAATCATTGGGATGAGTAGGAAGCGTAAATTCAAGTGCCCCTTTCATTTGATGGTTAAAGGGTAAATAATGAAAATGACGGATAAACTCTGTAACATCAGATCTGAATGGTGCCCGGGGACTACCCAGTAAGATAATTTCACCATTCAACCCAACCGAGTCTGCAGCTTCAGCGACCACAGCCGTCATACCCGAAGCATCGATCAGGGTATTTACCATTTTTCCCCCGGTTATTTTTTCAACTTTTTGAGTTAAATTGACCTCTGCAGAGTTTATACGGTTTTTAATTCCACACTTCTTAGATAGTTCTAAACGTGCATTGTCCACATCCGTCACGATTACCTCTGCCCCCTGCAATTGTGCAAGTTGGGCCGCAATATTCCCGATGGCCCCTTGTCCGGTAACCAAAACATAATCACCCAACTCAATATTAGCCAGCCGGATAGAAGTAAACGCAATCCCGGCTATGTGTGTAAAGGCGGCAAAATCTTCAGGCAAACCGGATGGAATCGGCACACAAACACCATGGAAACGTTCCTGAGTATCCAGTTTGAAATGGGTTGAATGAGTTCCATAGGTAAAGATGACATCTCCTGTCTTTACTTTGTCAACCGCATCACCTATGGCAATTACTTCTCCAATGGAAGTATATCCAGGGACTCCGGGAATGGGAAACCATGACTCCAACCCGGAAAGACAAGCCATTTCCGTACCGGCACTAACATGTGTAAAGTGATTTCTAACGATTACTTCGGTATCCTTTATGATTTGCAGGTCAACTTCCACATCCTGCAGTTCTACATGCCATTTGTCCTTCACTAATAATTGTTTTCCTCGCATAATATTTTATTTAATAATTTGATCCATTTTCTTTTTTTCTCTTTTCAAGCTCAAGTGATATTTCATTCACTTTCACATCCGACAATGGATAGAAAAAGAGCAACACAAAGCCAACAAAGGCCATAAACGAAGGCACCAGACTCATTGCCAACCTAATACCTGAAAGGGACAAATCTGCCTGTTCGGAGTTGGCCACAAACCCAAACACTGAAAGCATGGACATGACTACAATTCCTCCCAGGGCGAATCCACTTTTCTGAGAGAAGGTAAGCGCAGAGAAAGCAAGTCCTGTCGCCCGGCGATGGTTTTTCCATTCCGAATAATCAGCAGTATCGCTCAGCATTGACCATAAAAGAGGCATTGCAGGCCCTGAAGCCAGAGAAAAAAGGATGTTAATAACATAAGCCAGGACAACATCTCCGGGTTGTACAAAAAAGAAGGCAACTAAAGTGGCAACTACAAAGGCAGTACTCACAATATAAAGTCTTCGCTTACCGAATTTCTCGGACAACCACTTGGTGGGCAACACACCTAATAAAAGACAGATGGTTCCCACTGCCATGAATATGCCCATTTGAGATTCCCGTCCCATGTAATATTTAAAGTAATAGGCAGTTGCCGAACTTCGGATGGCAATGTAAACAAGCGTGGTAAGTGACACGAAAAAGAGAATAACCCAGGGTCTGTTAGTTACCAGATCCTTCAGGTCTTTTTTAACATTGGTTTTTTGATGTACACTGGGTCTGACTCGCTCTTTTACCGCAAAAAATGATACCAGGAAACAGATCACAGCTAAAATTGCGAAGAACGCCATTGTGATTTGATAGCCGGAAGCTGAATTTCCTTCTCCCAACCTTTTCACCAGCGGAATAATCAATAATTGAACTGAGATTCCTGCAGCATAAGCAAAAATAAACTTATAAGATGCTACGCTTGTCCTTGTCATAGGATTTGATGAAATAACACCGATTAATGAGTTGTACGGAATGGATATGGCCGTGTAAATCAACATCATCAGAGAATAAGTCACATAGGCATAAATTAATTTTCCTGCAGCATCCAGATCAGGAGTGGTGAAAAGCATTACCATAAAAATCCCATAAGGCACCGAAAGCCAAAGAATGTAAGGTCTGAATTTCCCCCACCTGGTTTCTGTGCGATCCGTTATCATCCCCATAGCAGGGTCGGTAAAGGCATCAAAGATCCTTACCAAACCAAACATAAGGGCACTGGATGCAGCCGTTAACCCAAAGGTATCGGTATAAAAAATGGGCAGGAAATACATCAGTGTTTGCCACACCATGCTGGAGGAGTATTCCCCAAGACTGAAACCCAGCTTTTCTTTAAGACTTACTTTTGACATTTTAAAGTTTATATGAATAGCAATAGTTCGTTAAAAAAAAGCTAAACGCAGAGACGCCATGACGCAAAGTTTTTATTATCAGATAGTTGCAATCAATGCTCATTGATTTATATATAGCTCTTTATCAAGCATTTCCAAAAGGTTAACGGAGTATTGAATAGAAAAGGCTCTTTTAACTTTTTAATTCAATCTTTCATTCGCCCCCAACTCTTAACTGGCTTGCCAGTCATCTCAAAATCCAATACCGCACCCTGGCTCAACTCATCCCAGTCGATCCAGGCAGAAGACCACTCTTCGCCATCTTTGGCTAATGATTCCACATAACAATTATTTTCACCTGCGCCCTTTCCATTCATAACTATTGATTGGCCATTGGTCAAGTGAATGGTTGTTTTTTCGAAAAGGGGGCCTGTCATAAGAAAACCGCCTTCTCCGGGCATATAAGGATAAAGTCCCAAAGCCTTGAAAATATATAGAGCAGACATAGCACCTG
Organism: Marinilabilia sp.; assembly: GCA_041642395.1. Lineage (GTDB taxonomy): Bacteria > Bacteroidota > Bacteroidia > Bacteroidales > Marinilabiliaceae > Marinilabilia. The sequence continues at coordinate 3,431 of JBEPWN010000316.1, forward strand.
CGTCATCATCGCCGGGAATTCCATCAGGAGTATTGTCAAAATACGACATGAGCTGTCTCACATGGTATTGAGATTTCCAGGGTTTATTCAGGAAGATGTACACATAAACCACCCCAAAACATGGTTCGTTCCCAATCCAGTAATAGGGTTTCTCAGGGGCCCAACCGGTACTGATCTCGGACATAAAAAGATCCAGCCGATCCTCAACAAAACCTTTACCCCCGGCCATGTGTATCAGATTGTTGATATCGTGGGGAACATTCCAGAAATACTGTGCTGCATTCCCTTCGTTATAACCTGTTGTGGTTGATTTATGGAAGGGGGACAAAAACTCACCATTGGCATATTTTGGCCGGATAAGCCTGGTAGAATCATCCAACAAATGTTTGTAGCCCAAGGAACGGTCCCTATAATATTTGGCAGCTTCGGGATCCCCTGCAGCTTGACAAATACTGGCAATGGAATAATCATCAATACCATATTCGAGCGTAACGGAAGCGCCATACGACTCCTTATCCAAAGGAACATACCCCAGCTTCATATATTCATCAACATTC
>JBEPWN010000317.1:0-3981 GCA_041642395.1 Marinilabilia sp.
CATGAGATCAAACCAAAAAATCAATAGTCGATATTGAATTTTTGCAGCTTATTGTAAAGGGTTTTTCTGTCAATTCCCAGTAAATTAGCCGCTTTACTCTTGTTGTGCTTCACTTTATTGAGGGTTTCCACAATGAGTTGTTTTTCTGTTTCATTCCTAATTTCTGAAAAACTTCCTGACAAGGATGAATTCCCGCCATTATCAGATAATTCCCCGGGAATAACAGACTTTTCAATGATATTTCCCTGGCTCAGCAATACCGAACGCCGGACAACATTTCTAAGTTCCCTGAGATTGCCCGGCCACTCGTAACGTTTAAAAATATCCAAAACTTCATCTGAAAAAGCAGAAATATTTTTATTAAACTCACTGGAGGCAAGCCCCATGAAATGATTGGCAAACATCATCAACTCATCATCGCGCAGACGCAAAGGAGGAACGGTTATGGTAAACTCGTTGAGCCGGTGATACAAGTCTTCTCTAAAATTTCCTGATAGGGCATTATTTCGCAAATCATCGTTGGAAGCTGCCAATATGCGGGCTTCAATTTTAAATTCCGTATTACTGCCAACACTGTGAGCCTTTCGTTCCTGAATGGCGCGGAGTAATTTCACCTGCACCTCGTAACCCAGATTTCCGACTTCATCCAGAAAGATAGTTCCTTTCCCAACGCTTTCGAAATGTCCCTTCTTATTATCAATGGCACCTGTAAAGCTACCCTTCACATGCCCAAATAACTCACTGGAGGCTATTTCAGTAGTGAGGGCCCCACAATCCACGGCCACAAACGGCGCATCGGCATGTCTGCTCAAATCATGAATGCGACGTGCCACATATTCCTTTCCTGTTCCGCTTTCGCCCTGAATCAAAACCGCCACCTCTGTGGGCGCCACCAATTTGATGTATTCCTCCATTTTCCGGCTTTCCGGCCCCACACCAAAAATATAATCTGACTGACTGACATTGGAAGTCTGATCAGACTTGCCGGCTTCACGCACCACATGAAGTAATTCCTGAGCATTCACAGGCTTGGTAATGTACTCAAAAGCACCCTCCTTGATGGCACTCACTGCCACCCGGATATCCGAATAAGCAGTAATAAGAACTACAGGAACCGATGAAAGTACCTTCCTGGCATATCGCAATACATCCAGCCCGGTGCCATCAGGTAATCTGTAATCGGTCAGTATCAAATCAAAATGTTCTTTATCGATGAGGGTTTTGGCGTTTGAAAAAGATCCCGAAAGTGTTGCTTCAAGATCATTTTTTTTCAGATATCCTTTAACCATCATGCCAAAAGAAGTATCATCGTCCACAATTAAAACTTTTCGCATAATCTGCTGCCTGTTGTTTGATTGCATGCTTTAAAGATAAATATTTTTTTGTCCTTTGTCAGAATTCCTGTAAACAATAAATCGTTAGATTATTAGATGTTAGATGTTAGGCAGATTGTATCATGCTGAAAAAACAGCCCATTAACATCTTGAGTGTTTTAAATACAAACAACTGACTGACAATTTATTACAAAAATTTAAGCGACTGTCGTAATAAATGAGATACTTAAGAGACTTTAAATACAATAAAACAATAAACTGTAGAGGATGTTACACACATTGTAGAAAAATTCCCGCACAATTTCAACTAAAAAAATTAGTTTTTATTTTTTATTTTATTCACGCAGAAAAATAAAACATCACTTAGGCTAAACCATTATATTTGCAAAAAGATCATTTATGGATAAAAAAAAGATACTGTTCGTATGTCTTGGAAATATTTGCCGGTCACCAAGCGCAGAAGCTGTTTTTAAAAATCTTATCGAAAAAGAAGGACTTCATGATAAAATAGAAATAGAATCAGCAGGAATCACTGATTACCATGCCGGCCAGCCTGCCGATGAAAGAATGCGCACGCATGCATCAAAGCGAGGATACAAACTTGACAGCATCAGTCGCCCTGTAGATCCGGAAACCGATTTTGAACGTTTTGATTTGATCATTGCGATGGACAATCAGAACATACACGATCTTGAGCGCATGGCTAATGGGGGCCTGGGAGCAAATAAAATATTTAAGATAACGGACTTTTGTCATGATTGTTTATACGATGAAGTTCCCGATCCTTACTACGGAGGTGACGAAGGGTTTGAACTGGTTCTGGATCTTTTGGAAAAAGCCGGTCTGGATTTGCTTGATTTTTTGAAAGGTGTACATTAACAAATATTCCATGGGCATTAACAGAAACTCTCTCGAACAAATTATTGGTGAAAAGCTGACCAATATCTCTTCTGTAGGTGGTGGTTGCATTGCCAATTCACAAAAAATCATTACTGAATCGGGAAAAAAATTCTTCCTGAAACAAGGATTTTCCAACGGCATGTTCAGCAATGAAGCCAACGGATTAAAAGAACTGGATCGGGCGAAAGCCATCAAGGTACCCAAAGTAATTAATGTATCACAAGATTATCTTATTCTTCAGTATATTGAACAGGGATCACGCAAAACTCATTTCTTTGAGGAATTTGGGCAGCAACTGGCACAACTGCACAGATTCAGTTCCGAAACATTCGGATTTTATGAAGATAACTTCATTGGGTCTACTCCTCAACCAAATGTGCCAACAAAAGAAGAGAGCAACAACTGGCCCCGGTTTTATTGGAACAAGCGGCTTATGTTTCAGTTTCGACTGGCTGAAGAAAATGGATATGTTGATCGTCAGTTGCAAAAGCTTTTTTCATTGCTCGAAAGTAAATATGAGGGAATTATTGCCGGAAGTGAAGAACCACCCGCACTTTTGCATGGAGATTTGTGGAGCGGAAATTATATGCAGGATGAATTAGGCAATCCTGTAATTATTGATCCTGCTGTTTACTATGGGCACCGGGAAGCAGATCTGGCCATGACAAAACTTTTTGGCGGTTTCCCTCCTTCATTTTATGAACATTATAATCAGGCCTGGCCTCTAAAAAGCGGAGCCTTTGAGCGAGAACCACTGTATTTGCTTTACCATGTATTAAATCACATGAACATCTTTGGAACAGGATATTATTCTCAGACCGTTGGCTTTCTGAAAAAGTTGACAAGATAAAATTTGATAATTGTCAGGATAGATGTACACTTATCCGAAGATACCTAATCTGATTAGTCTATTATGCGGATGAAAAAAATCAGATTATACTACAAAACCTCTTGATTCGGCAAGAATAACAATACTTTCAACAATCTCGTCATCAGAAAGTGTAGCACAATTATAGAAAATATCAAAATATTCTATATCAGGACGTTCCTTTTCAAAGTAATTCCTGAATGACGCACGACGGGAATCCAATTCCAGGGCCTCTTTACGAGCCTCCTGGATCGTCATTCCCTGTGCATCGGCCACCCTTTTTGAACGCCAGTCAAGTGGGGCCTGAATTTTGACATGAAGTGAATTGGTGAAATTTTTGGTAATGGCTTCGGCAGCTCTTCCTACTATTATAACATTTCCTTCCAATGATGCATTATAGATAAATTTTGCAATAGTGTTCTTTATCTTAACATCACTGGGATAATACTCATCAGAAAAAAACAAAGCCAGATTTTCAAAAAATCCACGTTCCTTATACTCTGACAAATCTTGCATCAATTCCGGTGAAAGTTTCAACTCGCGGGCAGATTCCTCAATTATTTCTTTGCTTATCCATCGCCATTGACGAGTATTGCCTAAGGCCTTATTTTTGGCAGTGAGTGTTTCTGATAGATTACGCGCAATTCGCCGGCCGGGACATCCATATTCGCGTGAAATGGTGATAACAGGACCGGGAGAATCAAAATCAAGACCAGGACTTTTTTTTCGTCCGGTACGCTCGCTCATGTATTTCAGAAACAAATTGTCCATTATATACCTATTTTCCAGTTGCTTGCAAAATAATCTCCATGCCAATCTTATCTCATCGATTAATCATTTTTAAAAATAACGATTATTATTCAGAAATAAAATTAAAAA
>JBEPWN010000318.1:0-3935 GCA_041642395.1 Marinilabilia sp.
ACAAATACGAATCATTTATTATGGGCGAATCAGAGGATCGCATGCCTTTGTTCATTAAGCCCAGCGAAAAAGTTAGTGCCCGCGATGTTATGAACATCATGCGTGATCATTTTGAAGGAACTTCCCTTGACATGTCCCAGGATGCAGGCGCAGGTCCTTTTAAGGTGCCTTACAGATGGAGACCACTCACCTGGGAAGTAGATGGCGAAGAGTATCTGAATGAGCGTGCCATTGCAACGCAGCAAACCGGCTTTTCATTTGTGGCACAAATGCGGGAATGGTTACCAGATCCGGTAGGTGGCATCCTTTGGTTTGGAGTGGACGATGCCGATGCTTCAGTATATGTGCCTATGTATGCCGGGATCGAAAGTGCCCCGCATGAATTTGCGGAGGGAAATGGAGACATGCTTGAATTTTCATGGGACGCGGCTTTTTGGGTTTTCAACTGGGTGTCGAACATGTCGTACAGCCGCTACAGCTATATGATTGAAGATGTTCGCGAAGTGCAAACCGAACTGGAAGACGGCTTCGAAAAGATGATGCCTGCCATAGAAAAAACAGCCAGTTCTCTTTATGAAGATGATCCGGAACTGGCACAGGAGTTTCTGACCGATTATTCGCACAATCAATCCCGCATTACCGTCGAAAAGTGGCAAAAACTGGGACAATTCCTGATGATTAAGTACCTTGACGGAAACATTCATCCGGAAAAAGACGGAGAATTTTTGAAAAATGAATACGGGAATCCGCATTCACCTGAATATCCGGGTTATGACGAGGAATATTATCGAAATGTAATCGAAGATGAAGGTGACAAATTAAAGATGAAGGAATTTCCTAAAGAAGATTAAACCTAAATTGAGCGATTCCGCTCAACGGCCTGTCCCGATTTTGATCGGGAATTTAGAAAATGTAAGGCCTTCACAAAAAAGATTAGTGAAAGCCAACATTTTCTATATCGGTGTTAACTATAAGGAAGGCGATACTTCGCTGAGCTCGTATCGCTCAACTTAGGTGAAATATTTTTGCAGTGTGGGATCAGGTTTAAAAACTGACCACACTGCAAAACTTTATTCCGGCACTGCATTTATCCGTTCATGCCCTGAAAATTAACCCAAGACATATGAAAATATCCGAGATTGGCGAATTTGGTTTTATTGAAAGGTTTTCAAAGCATTTCATCGACATGGTTGACAATAATTCTACCGGCATTGGAGACGATTGCGCCATATTACCACTGGATAATGAAAACGACCAGGTGGTAACTACCGATTTGCTGATTGAAGACATCCATTTCATCCGATCAAAAATTTCACCTTCTGATCTGGGCCATAAATCACTGGCTGTTAATTTGAGTGACATCGCTGCCATGGGTGCCAAACCCACAGCTTCATTTCTTTCTATTGGAATTCCGGCCGACATGGATATTGAATTCATGGACTCTTTTATGGAAGGCTACCGGCAGCTAAGCGTCAAATATAATGTCCCTCTGCTTGGTGGCGACACCACACGGTCACCTGAAAAACTGATCATCAATGTGTGTGTGATTGGAAAAACAGACAAAGGAAAAGCTCACAAACGATCAGAAGCATGCGCAGGTGATGTTATCTGTGTTACAGGTCCACTTGGAGACTCTGCCGCAGGCTTGAAACTGATACTGGAAAACCACCAGGGTGATGATGAGTCATCAAGATCACTCATGGAGTGGCATAACCGCCCCGAGCCGGCCATCATTGAAGGTCTTTGGCTGGGCCGGCAAGATGGTGTCCGGGCAATGATGGACATATCTGATGGAATCGCTTCTGATTTGAAGCATATTTTAGATCGGTCAAACGTTGGAGCAACTGTCAGAATTGAAGACATTCCCCTTTCATCTGCAATAAAGGATATTTCGTTCCGCCATAAATGGGATGCTGAAGAGTTTTCACTGGCTGGCGGAGAAGATTATCGCTTGTTATTAACCATAGAGCAAACTCAGTATAACAGTATCAATCAAGAATACAGCCATTTGTTTCCTTTTTCTTTATACAACATCGGTAATATTACAGCGCAGGACCCTGGAAAAGTAAAGTGGACCAGGAGCCGGGAAACTGTACTGATTTCCAAAGGAGGGTTTAAGCATTTTGGCATTTAGTGTTTTACTCCTAATATTTGTGTTTTTTTTGGCAGAAAATTTTCCAATATTTTAACGCAAAATGGCTTCGCCATTTCTAGTTTTGAGTCCACGAATTTCACGAATTACACGAATTGGAAAGCTGCTTTGCAGCTTTTTTTAAAACGGCGTAGCCGTTTTAAGTCGCACCTCAAGTGCGACAATAATTCGTGTAATTCGTGCAATTGACAATTTGTGCTTGTTTTAATAGGGATTATCGAACTCCCTATGGTCGTTTCGTGGACAAAAAAATAATTGCGAAGCAATTAGCCAATTCGGTTAATTCTTATTTGAATTTTTTATGTGACTTATTTGGTTCTGGCTATGCCAGGTTAGGGATTGTGCCGAAATAACTTGACGTTTTAAACTTGTTCTTTTGCCCTTTAACTTCCTTGAAAACCCATTAAGGGTGTGTAATGAATTAAGTTAGCTGAAAAAAATTTTAAATTTCAGTTATTCAGCGAATTATAAAATATTTTCAGGCAGTTTATTTTATTACACACCCTAAACAGCTCGCTATTCGCAGTGTTTTCAAGTCGGTAAAGAACAAAATAACTTTGTTAAAACTGTCAGCTTATTTCATTACAAACCCTTAATAATAGTATTCGCGCACCATCCATATAATAAAAACAGAGATTACAAAAATCACTATCAATGCGCCTGCTATTTTGTTTATCCAGTAGAGACGACGTAGATTTATTTTTGATCGGAATAGCGCCACCAATGATGTAAGAATTGTCCACCAACCAGCCGCTCCCAAAAACACACCCGAAATAATAATCAGATGCCCCATCAAGCCGTACTCGGGCTTCAAAACCCGAAAGCTGGCAAAAAAAGCGATAAACAGAAAAATAGCCAGGGGATTACTTAATGTCAGAAAAAAAGAGGATATAAAATCACCAAATAACGAATGATTGCCCGCTTTTTGTCGCCTTAACTGGACAGCAGGGTTGGTTCTGAATATTTTGATTCCCAAGCCGGTTAAAATTATAACCCCTCCCAGTTGAATCCAAAATATTTGCGCCTCAATAAAAGTAACAATATAAGACAAGCTGAATCCTGCGATAATAGCATAAATCATATCAGACACTGCCGCGCCAAATCCGGAAACCAGTCCTGACATCCGCCCATGCTGCAAAGTTCGCTGAATACACAATACCCCTATCGGTCCAAGGGGTACCGAAGCAGAAAAACCAACCAGCATTCCGTCCAAAAAAGTGTTCCAATACATTAAGCCTGAATTTTATTTATCTGCAAAGATTGGAAAATACTTAAAAACAAGTGCAATCCTTCACACAATTTTTGTTAACATTGTTTTATCTTTGCTGGAAATGAAAAAACAATTATTTCATGCCAAACCTTTAACTAACAGTCCAATAATTGAATATCTTAACAAAAACTTAACATAGACTTAACAGGCGCAAAACATTCTGTATGTCAATTGAGAGTATGTTTGCCCCCGAAAAAAAATAGACTTCAACAAATGGAAACAATTTACTTAGTTCTTGTAGGCATTCTTTTTCTGCTCGCAATTTCCGACCTGGTGGTAGGAGTTAGCAATGACGCAGTTAACTTTTTAAATTCGGCCATCGGCTCAAAGGTAGCTTCATTCCGAGTCATCATGATCATTGCAGCACTTGGTGTTTTTGTCGGCGCCACTTTTTCGGGCGGCATGATGGAAGTTGCCCGTAAAGGAATCTTTAACCCTGAATTTTTTACATTTCAGAACATCATGGTCATTTTCCTTGCGGTGATGATTACCGATGTTGTTCTTCTGGATTTG
>JBEPWN010000319.1:0-3927 GCA_041642395.1 Marinilabilia sp.
TCAGTAATGGCGCCATTTTTTAACTCGCCTCCTGATTCCAGGCCTTCGGTAAAATCTTTGGTACAGGAAATATTTCCTGCCATTAGGGCCATTACTATGACCGCTGATAGTTGATAGAAAAGTTTTTTCATGGCTAAATTAATTTACAATTAGAATTTATCGGATGCATGTTTTTTAGAATATTTTAAAAATGCTCTATGAATATAGGACGAAATAGAGGTATTTGTAAAGAGATCTTTGATGAATAATGTAAAATCAGGGACAAATAGGTCTTAAATTATATGGGATGATTTCTTTTCTTTATTCACATAGGAAATTTCAGTATTAATAAAAGATTGCTGCCCCGAATAATCGTTACACCTTGTGTTAAGATATAAGAGATTGAATTTGGGTTAAAAAGTAATTGAATCGTCAAGTCCTGAGGTTTACCATTCCCTGAAAATTCATACCTTTGTGGCTTCAAAAAACAAAAACCGAATAACCATGATGGATCTTCATTTGCTGACAGCTATATCACCTATTGACGGACGTTATCGTTCCAAAGTTGACGGGCTTGCTCTTTATTTTTCAGAATATGCCCTTATACGTTACCGGGTAATGGTCGAAATAGAGTATTTTATTTCTCTTTGCGAGGAGCCACTGGAACAACTCAAATCCTTCGATTTTAAAAAATTTGATGCTCTCCGAACCATTTACCGGGATTTTCAACTGGAAGATGCCGAACGGGTTAAAGACATTGAGGCGATTACCAATCATGATGTTAAAGCGGTTGAGTATTATTTAAAAGAGCAGTTTGACGGACTTGGGTTGCAAAATTTTAAAGAATTTATTCATTTCGGGCTCACTTCGCAGGACATAAATAACACGGCTGTTCCAGCTTCTTTGCGTGATGCAGTGCATGATATCTATTATCCTTTTCTGGAAGAACTCATTGGTAAGTTGGATGATTTGTCGGCCGACTGGAAAGATGTTCCCATGCTTGCGAGAACTCACGGCCAGCCGGCATCACCCACACGTTTAGGAAAGGAAGTTCTGGTGTTTGTGGAGCGTTTGAAAAGGCAATTGTTATTGCTGAAGGACATTCCATGTACTGCTAAATTTGGTGGTGCAACCGGCAATTTTAACGCCCATTTCGCCGCCTATCCCAAAATTGACTGGGTGGCTTTTGGGAATCGTTTTGTAGGCGAAAAACTGAAACTCGACAGGGAACAGGTGACGACCCAGATATCCAATTACGACAATTTGGCGGCAATTTTTGATAATTTTAAACGCATCAATTCCATCCTGATCGATCTTTCGCGTGATTTCTGGACTTACATTATGATGGAATATTTTAAGCAAAAAATCAAAAAAGGTGAAGTTGGTTCCAGTGCCATGCCTCATAAAGTCAATCCCATTGATTTTGAAAATGCGGAGGGCAACCTGGGAGTGGCAAATGCTTTGTTTGAGCATTTATCCGCCAAACTGCCTGTTTCCCGCCTTCAGCGTGATCTTACCGACAGCACCGTGTTGCGAAATATCGGAGTTCCCATCGCTCACTCTGTTCTGGCCATTCAATCGCTCGAAAAAGGGCTGGGAAAACTGCTTATCAATCTTGAAGCCATTGACAGGGATCTTGAAAAAAACTGGGCTGTGGTCGCTGAGGCTTTGCAAACCATTTTACGTCGCGAAGGATTCGCTAATCCTTATGAAGTTTTGAAAGATTTAACCCGGACCAATGAGGTTATTAATGGCAAATCGATTGCCCGTTTTATTGATACACTTGATATAAGCGATGAGGTTAAAGCTGAGATGAAGCAATTTTCACCTCAGAACTATACAGGAGTCAACTTATAATATACATTTTGGAATGAGAGACTTTTTGTCTATAATGAGGCGGTTTTTGCCACCTTATAAACACCTTCTGGCTTACAACTTTTTATTCAATCTTTTGTCTGCGGTTTTTGCTGTTTTTTCGGTGGCTTTGATGGTTCCTATGCTGGAGATCATTCTGGCTCAGGACAGCGAGGTGTTTACATTGAGGGAGTGGGCTTTGAATTTCAACGATCTGAAGCATAATCTTTACTACTACATCACCAAACTTAAAACCACTTACGGGCCGGGTTTGTCATTGTTGTTTGTGGGGATGTTTCTGGTTTTCGGGACTGCCCTGAAGACCGGTTTTGCTTACCTGGCATCATATACCAGCATCGGCATTCGCAATGGCGTGGTGCGTGATTTGCGTCATCAGATTTACAGTAAAATATTGTATTTACATACCGGATTTTTTAGTGAAGAGAAAAAAGGGGATATTATTGCCCGTTCGACAGGAGATGTTCAGGAGGTAGAAAACTCTATCATGTCCTCTCTTGATATGTTTCTGAAAAATCCCGTACTGATATTGGTGTTTCTGGTTACCATGTTTCTGTTCAGTGTAAAACTCACTTTGTTTGTTTTTGTGGTGTTGCCCATTGCCGGATACATCATTGGGCAGGTTGGTAAGAGTCTGAAGAAAACTTCCCGGGAAGGACAGAATAAAATGGGTGATTTGCTGGGAATTATTGAAGAAACTCTTTCGGGTCTTCGCATTGTAAAAGCCTTTAATGCGGAGAAACGTATGGACAAACGGTTCGACAATGAAGTTGCCAGTTATCGCAATATTCAGAACCGGTTGATGCGTCGCCGCGATCTGGCACATCCCATGAGTGAATTTCTGGGCACCCTGGTGGTGGTTATCCTGGTTTGGTTTGGGGGCACATTGATCCTTACCGAGAGCGATACCCTTAATGCCGCTGAATTTTTGGCTTATCTGGGAATATTTTACCAAATAATAAATCCGGCAAAAGCCTTTTCAAAAGCATATTACAATATTCAAAAAGGACTGGCTGCATACGACCGCATTGACGGCATTTTAAGTGCTGAAATTAAAATTAAAGAGTCACCAAATGCTGGTGGGATTGGCGATTTGAAAGAGGGAATTGAATATCGCAAAGTTATGTTTGCCTATGCCGAAGCTCCCGTATTGAAAGATATTTCACTTTTTGTACCCAAAGGTAAGACCATTGCCCTGGTCGGTCAGTCAGGCAGTGGAAAATCTACTTTTGTGGATTTGCTTCCACGGTTTTATGACGTGCTTGAAGGAGCCATTCTGATTGATGGCATTGACATTCGCGATTTGAAATTGTATGACCTGCGTAATCTGATGGGGAATGTTAATCAGGATGCCATTCTTTTTAATGACACGGTTTATAATAATATTGCCTTTGGAGTTGAAAATGCCACGCTACAGAGTGTTGAGGATGCTGCCCGGGTAGCCAATGCTCATGATTTTATAATGGCTACCGAGAATGGCTATGAAACCATTGTGGGCGACCGGGGAGGCCGATTATCCGGAGGACAGCGGCAACGCATCAGCATTGCACGGGCGGTATTGAAAAATCCACCGATCCTGATTTTAGATGAAGCCACATCGGCCCTGGATACCGAATCGGAAAAGCTTGTTCAGGAAGCTCTTGAGAAACTCATGGCCAACCGGACTTCTATTGTGATTGCTCACAGGCTTTCAACCGTTCGAAATGCCGACTGTATCTATGTGTTTCATGATGGCGAAATTGTGGAAACAGGTACCCACAATGAACTTGTGGCCAAAGGGGGTGTATATCAAAAATTAAATGAATTGCAGATGCGATGAATTGTGTAACCATCGCATTTTTTTTGCGTAATTCAGTTACACCGAATTGATTTGTGAGATGATAAAAATCCGGCACTTTTTTTTATTCCTTTTTTGGGGAATAATATTTACTTCTTCTGCGAGAGCACAGGTGCCTGAAAAATGGGATTTCCCGGCAGATTATGACTCTCTTGTGGTATTTATGGCCGATAGTCTGCCTGAATTGCATGACGTAAGAATCAAGGTGAGAGAAAAGTCTATTGGCACTACAATGGCTA
>JBEPWN010000320.1:0-3917 GCA_041642395.1 Marinilabilia sp.
AATTTCACCTGAAGAGCATTGTAATGATCATTTTCACGGGTGCTGTTGTATTGCTTCTTTTTTGTTGGCAAATCCTCAAAATCGGCCATTACCTCATAAAAAAACTTTTGCTGATCATCCCGGCTAAGGCCCGCACCCACCGACATCAAAGAATCAAGAACAATCTTTACATCAATCTCTATGCCTTTGTAATCGACCAATCGCAATGTCACATCGGCAAACTGATGCCCGTAAAGCGACTGGTAATTATGAATCCGTATCACTTCTGCAATATCCCCGTTGGCAATGAAATTAATATTTTCGTGATCCTTAAGCCAGTGATAATTATTTTTCATGACCAAAAGATAATCGCCAGAAGCCAATTCCTCCTCCCGGTAGAGAATTGAATTGCGAATGCCCTGATTATATAGATTAGCGCGCTTGTTTGAGCGACATATCACCAAAGTATCTTCCAGACCAAAGCTACTATAACAAGCATCAAGCTCCTCTATGAGCTCAACACCGCTAATGCGATAAATATCGGGAAAATCATCAATGCGGAATTTTGGAAAATCAACTGAATCACCTTGCCTGGCAAGAACTTCGCGTAAATGCGTGGCATTATGCAAAACACCACTGCCCATTTTTTGGCGCACCACATCGGTAAGAGCAGCCGAATAAACATTAATTCCATAACCTTCAATATTTTCCGATTCAAGAGCAGGACTCAATGATATCCCAACTGGTGGAAGTTGGGCATCATCACCAATCAGGATCATTTTACAGTTATTTCCGTTGTAGATGTATTTAATCAAATCATCAAGCAAACGGCCTGAACCAAAAATACTGCCATCACCGTTGTTAGATATCATTGATGCCTCATCAACGACAAACAGAGTATCCTTGCCCGGGTTTAGATTGAGATCAAAATCCGCAAAACCATCCTTAGAAGACTGCTGGCGATATATTTTCTTGTGGATGGTATAAGCCGGAGTCCCAACACTATTGCCCAAAACCTTTGCAGCTCTTCCGGTAGGTGCCAGCAAAACAGCATTTTGCCCCAATTCCTTCAATACCGAAATTACCGATCGGACCAAAGTAGTCTTACCCGTTCCGGCATATCCTTTCAACACAAAAGCAGAATCACTGCCCTGCATAGTCAAAAACCCGGCAATTTTTCCGCAGGCAACATCCTGAGATTGAGTTGGATCCAAACCGAATTCAGTTAATATCTTATCTTTAATAAAATCTTTTAACATAGAATATCACATATAAAATCTGTAGTAATGAAACAATCACCCTAATTCGTATTAATTATTTATTACCCTTCCCCAAAAGCCAGTAACGCTAAGGATTCCTGAAAAACCACAGATTAAAAATCAAAACTTCCACAAAGATTTATGAAATTTATAAGAATAAGAAATGAGGGCTTTGAAATTTTTTATAAATTTGTCCATTCAAACAAAAATAAAATTCAAACATAATGAAAACAGCAATCCAGATTATTCTGACAGTTGCCATCCTTGCATTAGGATATCTGTGTGTCCAAAGCATTCAAAAGCCTGTTAGATTCAAACAGACTAAAAATGTGCGCCAGGAAAAGGTGATTGAGCGCCTGCAAGCCATCAGGGAGGCCCAAAGAGCCTACAAATCATTAAATGGAGAATTTACAGGAAGTTTCGACACTCTGATCAAATTCGTAAAAAATGATTCTCTTCGACTGGTCAGAATGGAAGGACGTCTTACAGACAGTATGATTGAAGAAGGTATTACTGAATTAAAGGCTCTTGAATTAGGCATTATCCAGCGCGACACCAGCTTTATTGCAGTCAAAGATTCCCTTTTTGGTAAAAACTATATTGCGGATTCATTACGCTATGTTCCCTTTACCGAGGAAGAAGAATTTGAAATGGGCGCAACCGTCATCGAAACCGGATCAGGCGTTGAAGTTCCAGTTTTCGAAGCAAAAGTTCATAACAATACATATCTGAAAGGACTTGATGAGCAGGAAATCATCAACCTCAATGACCAGGCCATTTCTTACGAACGATATCCCGGAGTAAAAGTAGGATCACTTGAAGAAGCCAACAACAGTGCCGGAAACTGGGAATAAGACAAAAAATTTATATTATGGTCCCTGACCTTTCGCTTGTTGACGAAACTTTTGACACAAATATAACATCGTCATATTTTTTATCCATCCAGGTATGCCTGGATGGATTTTCTTTTTCTACACTTGATCCGGTAAGGAACAAATACATCCAGTTCAGGTATTTCTCATTCTCAAATGTTAAAGCATCTGAGTTGCCTAAACTGGCAGAACAGATTTTTGAAGAAAATCTGTTGCTCAATCTTCCGTTTAAAAAAGTATTTGTGCTGATACCCTCCCCATTTGCCACTCTGGTACCATCAGGACTCTACAGGTCGGCAGAAGGGCCCAAATGGCTGAATTTCACACACCAGGTTCCTTCTGATTACCAAATTGTTTCCGCACAGATGAAACTGGCCGATGCATGGAATATTTTTGCCATCCCTAATCTCATGTATAATCTATTTAGGAGACAGTACCCTGAACCTCATTTCCTGCATCAATATGTACCAATGACAGAAACCAGACTTGCAATAAGCCGCCCCGGGTCAAGTCGTAGCCAGATTTTCATAAATATTCAAAATCAGCATTTTGATCTTATTGTACTGGAAAAAAATAATTTACGGTTATGTAATACTTTTGAAATTAAAGGAGAAAACGATCTTATTTATTACACCCTTTTTGTGTTTGAACAGCTACAATTAACTCCGGGTACTACTGAAGTGCAAGTAATTGGCACACATCCGGAGCATCAAAAAATAGAACAGTCCCTGAAGAA
Source organism: Marinilabilia sp. (assembly GCA_041642395.1). GTDB lineage: Bacteria > Bacteroidota > Bacteroidia > Bacteroidales > Marinilabiliaceae > Marinilabilia. Next base: position 2,847 of record JBEPWN010000320.1, read on the forward strand.
ATATATTAAACATGTAAAATACCCTGGTCTTCCTGATGGTTTTCAATACAGTTATCTCTTTAAAGATGTATCAGGAAATAAATTCCATAATCTGCTAAGTCTGGCATCATGCGTATAGTCAGCGGAAAATTAAAAGGGCATCGTTTTTCTCCTCCTCCCTCATTTAAAGCGCGCCCCACAACAGACCAGGCAAGGGAAAGTTTATTTAACATCTTAAACAACCTGATCGACTTTGAAGAACAGAAGGTTCTGGATCTTTTCAGTGGCACAGGGGCTATATCCTATGAATTTGCATCGCGTGGATGTAAAATGGGGACCAGCATAGAGATCAGCTACTCTAACTTTAAATACATCAAAGAAACTATAACAAAATTAGATCTGTCGAAGCAGATAAAAGTGATTAAAGCAGATGTTTTCAAATTTATTTCGAAGGACACCAATCGATATACATTAATATTTGCTGATCCACCTTTTGATTTACCGCAAATGCATGAAATCCCTTCACTTATGATGGATTCAGGGTTATTGGAAGAAAATGGTTTGTTTATTTTGGAACACGGACCTGATATTAATTTTGATGATTCACCATTTTTCTGGCAAACACGAAATTATGGAAAAGTAAATTTTTCTTTTTTCAGATTCCAATAGTTCATTGTCAAAACAATGGATCAATATATTGTTATATTTTTAAAAGTCGAGACTGGAAGTTAGAGGTTAGAGATTCATCCCTAGCCCCAGGTTTTTGATGTGATCCGATCCCATTCCATCATTATTCCATGAAAAGAAAAAAGGGTTACTGACATAATCAGCAACCCTCTTGTTTTGCGGTCTGGACGGGACTCGAACCCGCGACCTTCGGCGTGACAGGCCGACATTCTAACCAACTGAACTACCAGACCTAAAAACAATAAATTCTACTTAAATCCAGGAAATTTCCGGAGCGGTCTGGACGGGACTCGAACCCGCGACCTTCGGCGTGACAGGCCGACATTCTAACCAACTGAACTACCAGACCAGAATATGCTTTCCTTTGATTTTAAAGCGTTGCAAAGATAAAGGTTCTTTTCAATT
>JBEPWN010000321.1:0-3916 GCA_041642395.1 Marinilabilia sp.
TGGGTGGTCCTGCTGCTCTTTTCTGGATGCTGCTGACTGCCTTGATCGGGATGACCACCAAATTTGTAGAAGTTACCCTTTCCCATAAATACCGTGAAAAAGCTTCTGACGGATCTATCAGTGGAGGCCCCATGTATTATATGAAAAAACGACTTAATCTGAAGCTTCCGTCAGGAAAGATCTTAAAAACAGGTTCATGGCTGGCCGTTATTTTTGCAGTAGCCACCATATTCTCATCATTTGGCACAGGAAACCTGCCTCAGATTAACAGCATATCCAATTCTCTGTTCGAAACTTTCAAAATTCCCCACATCATAACAGGGCTCATTCTAAGTATTTTACTCGGTTTTGTAATAGTGGGTGGAATCAAACGAATTGCCAAAGTCACCCAAACCCTGGTCCCGGTAATGGCAGCCATTTATTTTATCGGAGCCATGCTGGTAATTGTTTTTAACTATGAAAACATCATTCCTTCATTGCAGTCAATAGTTTCGGGAGTATTTACCGGCAGCTCTGCTACGGGTGGATTTCTGGGAGCTTCAGTCGCATTTGCATTCAACCGGGGAGTGAACAGGGGCCTCTTTTCCAATGAAGCCGGTCAAGGTTCAGCACCGATTGCGCACGCTGCAGCCAAGGCTCATGAGCCAGTTTCGGAAGGGCTGGTAGCATTACTTGAACCATTTATTGACACCATTATAATATGCATGTTGACGGGACTCACACTTTTGGCATCGGGAGTATGGAGCGAAAAATTTGAGAACCGCTTTCAGATGACCGACATGGAGATTATTCAGGGACATTACACAGATGATGACGGTGCAGAACTGCGAAAACACATCAGCGAAGAAAGATCCCTGCCTTTATTCAATGGCGATCTTGCAGTTTCACAGGGAAAAACACCTGAGGACATTACTATAATCCACGCTCGTTCGGTGGCAGAAGATGTAACCATATTACAAAATAATACTCCGTATAATGGGAGCCTGACAGTAAAAAACGGACAATTGATCAGTAGCGAAAATATTGACATCATTGGAAAATCCCTGCTTCACAGTGCACCACTCACCACCGTTGCATTTTCACGAAGTTGGCTGGGTGATTACGGGAAATATATTGTTTCAATAGGACTTTTGTTATTTGCCTTTTCAACCGCAATTTCATGGTCTTATTATGGAGGCCGTGCAGTGATCTTTTTATTCGGAATAAAAGGAGTGATTTGGTATAAAGCCCTTTATGTAACAGGTTTTTTCCTGGCCTCATTCACAGACACAACCATCGTATGGATTTTTTCGGGCATCACCATTGCATTAATGACCATCCCTAACCTCCTTGGACTTCTTTTTCTACACAAAGAAGTGAAAACGGAAGTGCGAAATTTCTGGAAAGAATACCGGGAGAGTTTTCCGGATGAAAATGCACCCCGGCGATAGAAACTTGGGTTAACAGTTTGTCAGTGTGCGTTTATAATTGAGGCTTTGTGCGTTGACAGAGTTGCTTTCTGGTCAACGCCCCGGTTTTAGAATGCTTTCGGATTGGACAACAAATCATAAACCCCAATCTATTGACAAAATAATTCTTAAAAAAGAAAATTGAATTACAATACTCTGCTAAACCCTTGCAGATACATGGCAAAAAAGTATTTTTTGCATTCCTGGGAGTTGGTCAAAACTCTCTTTTAATAAAAACTTTGCGTCAATACGTCTTTAAGTTTAGGCTTTTTTATAACGAACTATTGAATTACATATGGTTTCATTAATAGTCATTGGTTTTTTTGCATCAGGAATTGGGTTGGGAATTCTATTTAGAAAGAAGAAAAATTTTCTGAAATACTCAGAAAAACTGGTAAACATCGCCATTTTTGCACTTCTTTTTTTTCTGGGCATATCAGTGGGTTCGGACCCACGTGTGGTGAGCAATATTTCCACTCTTGGATGGCAGGCCATGCTCCTTAGTGGCGGTGCCATTCTGGGAAGTTTGATTCTTGCCAAATTGGTTGCTTTCTTTTTCCTCAAAGAAGGTAATGTACAAACAGACTCCCAGCCATCAAAGAGTTTTTCAGCCGCAGAAAGAATACAAAAAATATTGCGGAATCAGAGCCTCTGGATACTTTTGTTTTTTGCGACAGGCATTGCAGGTGCTGTTACAGGATTTATTCCAGGTTATTGGGGTGAAGAGTCATTCACCACCGGAGCGCTTTATATTCTAATGATCCTGGTTGGTGCCAGCCTTGGAAGCGACCCAGGTGCACTGGAAATACTAAAAAAAACCAGGGCTGGTTTCATTATTGTTCCCATAATAGTAATAATTGGGAGCATTGGCGGCAGTATGCTGACTTCTTTATTAATCAATAATGTGGATGGCGCCAACGGCATGGCAGTAGGAGCCGGTTTTGGATATTATTCATTGTCGGCCATATTTATTGGCAAAATAAGTGGAGGAGAGATGGGTGTTATAGCATTGCTGGCCAATATTTTTAGAGAAGTAATTACTTTAATCGCAGCTCCATTTATGGTAAGATGGTTTGGAAAACTGGGAGCCATTGCTTCAGCAGGTGCCACAGCCATGGATACCACCTTACCGGTAATTATCCGATCGACAGGCAAGGAATATGCGGTCATCAGCATCTTCAGCGGCATTGTATTATCGGTATTGGTTCCGGTGCTTATTCCTTTATTATTGGGAGTATCATAAAAGACATACCCCCAATGCAACAAGAATCTCTCATCCGAAAAATCAAACCATTACACTCATCACATCGCTCTCAACTACCCCATCACGCAGGCGCACAATGCGACGGGCATGTTTAGCAATGTCTTCCTCATGTGTCACAAGTACGATGGTGTTTCCGGCTGCATGAATTTCATCAATTAGCCGCATAATATCAACAGATGTTTTACTGTCAAGATTTCCGGTAGGCTCATCAGCAAGGATCAAAGAAGGTTTATTCACCAGCGCCCGGGCAACAGCAACCCTCTGTCTCTGACCGCCGGAAAGCTCATTGGGCTTGTGGGTCATCCGATCAGAAAGCCCAACATTATCAAGAGCTTCTTTCCCTCTCTGATACCGTTCCTCTTTAGGGACACCACCATAAATAAGTGGCAATACCACATTATCTAAAGCTGAATATCGCGGCAACAAGTTAAATGTTTGAAAAACAAAACCGATCTCGCGGTTCCGGATTTCGGCCAACTTATCATCAGTAAGATGACTGACATCGGTTCCATTAAGAATATAAGTGCCGGTGGTAGGGGTATCCAGGGCACCAATCAAATTCATCAGAGTTGATTTACCCGAACCGGAAGGACCCATAATGGCAATGTACTCACCTTTCATAATTGATAGAGAAACACCATTAAGTGCTTTTACAACCTGAGTTCCTACAATATAGTGCTTTTGAAGGTTTTCAATTTGAATTACATCATTATTCATACCGACAACAGATCGTTAAATTTTTGGATTTTATATGGATTTTATCACATTTAAATTTTTTAGATGATCCAGATTCCTTTTGGTTTAATATCTTATAATATAATGTTGCTTGCTGCATTCGTTCCGGAAGAAAACAACACCCAAACGAAACAGGTCAATTGAAACAGTTACCCGGGGGTGAGCAATAATGGCCTCCCATGCATCTTCCATATCTTCAGACCAATGAATATCATCAAAAACAAAAATAGTATCATTATGAATACGTGAAAGGCAAATTTCGAAATATTGAAGCGTGGAGGATCGTCGGTGATCTCCATCAAACAAAACAAAATCAAGCTTATCAAAATCTTCAAGAACTTTTGGCAAGACATTTTTGAACTGATCGTTAACCAGCCGGATATTTTTTATGCCCGTCATATCAAAAATCCCATCAGCAATTGAGCACAATTCCCCGTTGGCCTCTATGGTTATAACTTTTGCACGGGAA
>JBEPWN010000322.1:0-3909 GCA_041642395.1 Marinilabilia sp.
CCTCTAGCTTCTAACCTCTAATCTCTAGCTTCTAACCTCTAATCTCTAGCTTCTAACCTCTAATCTCTAGCTTCTAACCTCTAACCTCTAACCTCTAATCCCTAACCTCTAATCTCTAACTTCTTCTCATGTGTTTTCAAATGTATTAAAAATTGTGCATGTTTATCGTTTAAATGTTCGTAACCGGACATTTTTTTTAACTATTGATTAAATTTTTGATGTTTGCCCAAGAGCAATGGTCTGGTAATTAGGTACAAGTATATTTTGGCCGGATTTATGGTATATTCTGATAGAATCAATAGTCCGTTAACCTTTTGTGATAGATTGCCGGTTAATTGTTTAATTTTAAAAAACTCAACGTGTTAAGAGGGTGTTTTTCAATATGATAAAATATATCTAATGTCTGACATCTAACATCTAAAAATCTATTGATAAAAGATAGTTTGCTTAAAATATTAATTTTTGATATTTGTGACCATCATTTCGTAATTGAAATGTGTACATGTGCGCAAGTGGACATGTACTGTCCAATATCGAACATTTTAAAAATATATGATCCATACAAGAAATATTCAAAAGTACTTTCAGAATGGAGAACATGTGAAATATGCTCTCCAGAATATCAATATTGATATTGAAGAAGGTGAATATGTTGTGATTACCGGTCCGTCGGGAAGTGGCAAAACCACTCTGTTGGGATTGCTTGGAATGGTTGATGCACCTTCATCGGGTGAACTGTTTTTTAGAGAAACGGATGTGACTCATCTTTCTGAAAGTCAGAGAAACAGGATGAGGCGTGATCATGTTGCATTCCTTTTTGAACACATCCATCTAATTGATGAGCTTACTGTGTATGAGAACATTGAATTACCATTATTATACATGCCTCATTCCAGCAAAAAACGAAGGGAGAATGTCGAAAAATTGATGGAGCGTTTCAGACTCACTCATTTGCGACGTCAGTATCCTTCACAAATCGGACTTTTTGTGCAACAAAAAGTTGCTCTGGCCAGAGCCTGCAGCAGTTCGCCCGATGTTATTTTCGCTGATGAGCCGACAGGACGGTTAAGTTCTTCGGAAGGAGAAGAAATTATGGAACTCTTCAGAAAATTGAATGAAGAAGGAATGGCCATTGTGATGGCGACCCATTCTCCCGATGAAGCCAGACGCGGTCAGCGAATCATCCCTTTGTTTGACGGGCATGTTGCGTCCCTGTCATCCGAACGTGGCTGATGGTTGAGGATACCTTTTCCCGTAATCTCAACATTGTTTGCATTTACACACTTGTTTATGAAGATTCTGAATTATATAAAAATATCGTTGCGGACGCTTTTTCTGCATCGCGGTTTTTCTCTGCTAACACTTATCGGGTTATCAGTGGGTATTGCAATGAGTATATTTGTTCTGGAGTATGTTTTTTATCAGTTTTCATACGATAAGCACTACAATCATTCGGAAGATATATACAGAGTGGTCACCGAAGGTCATCTGGAAAATGAAAAAGTCAATGCAGCTTTATCTCCTTTGATTTTGGCATCCGAAATGAAACAATATTCAGGAGTAGAAGCCCTTACGCGTATTGTTGATGCTTCCGAAAAACCCGTCCAAAGCAAATACGCAAAATCTTTTGAGTCTGAAATCATTTATGCCGATTCATCTTTCTTTTCTGTGTTCTCACGACCTGTTTTCCTGGGTGAAATTGAAAGTGCCCTTGCAGACTCCTCAGGGGTTGCTATTTCGAGGTCAGCGGCGTCACGTCTTTTTGGCAATCGCAACCCCATAGGCGAATACATCACTATAAATGAAAAGGACAGCTTTGAAGTAAAGGCCGTTTTTCATGATGTTCCCCAAAACAGCCATTTTAAATATGATTTTGTGCTGCCTTTCTGGGTAATAGAGAAACAACTGAGCGAATATTATGGGGACAGTTATTCAAAATTACGTGAAAGTTGGTTTTCATTGGTTGCGTACACGTATTTTAGAGTAAAACCAGGAATTGATATTCAGGGCTTTTCCAAAAAAATGAATCAGGATATCAAGACTCTTATGGATGCTGAAGACCGAAAGTTATTCAGTGGAGATCTGCATGGCGATTTGTCTTTTAATTTTCAGGCTCTTGAACAAATCTACTTATTTTCGGATAATGATTTTGAAATCGGAACAACGGCTAATCCTCTCTATGTCTTTATATTCCTGGGAGTGGCATTTTTCATACTGATGGTGACGGCCTTTAATTTCATGAATCTGACCACTGCACGGGCATTGGATCGGGTAAGGGAAGCAGGCATCCGCCGGATTTTTGGTGCTCATCGGCCGAATTTGATTGTTCAGTTTATCAGTGAATCAGTCATTTTTAGTTTTGCTGCCCTTTTTCTTGGTCTTGTCATGGTCGAATTATTGCTGCCGTTGTTCAACAATTTGTTTCACATGGATTTTTTTGATCCCGGCTACCGGGCACAGCTGAATCTGTCATGGATATTGTTGATAACTCTTCTTGTGGGTCTTTTTTCGGGGAGTTATCCGGCATTGGTTTTTTCAGGAATACGGGCAGTTCATCTTCAGGCCCGGCAAAATAAATTTTCTTCCAATCCCGGGTTTGTGTTACGGGGAGGCCTTGTACTGGTGCAGGTTTTTGTTGCTGTGTTAGTAGCCACTACTGCCATTGGAATGTGGCGTCAGCTTGATCATATCAGCAAAGCTGATTTGGGGTATGATTCTGAAAATTTGCTCTTGCTTGAACGGGCACGATATCTGGATGATAATTCAGACTCTGTAATTAATGAAATTGCCGGAATTAAGGGTGTTGAAAAGGTGAGCAAATTATATAGTAATCCAGGTGATCCGGTTTCTGTGATGTCATTTAATTATTCCGGCGACAGCGGCAAAATATTTTTATTGTCTGTTCATTATGTTGATTGCCGGGTTTTTGAAACATTAGGTGCAAAGTTAAAAACAGGAAATGTGGAATGTAACGATTCCAGCCGGATCCTGATTAATGAGCAGGCTGCATTGCTGTTTGGCCATGATGGTATAGAAGGTCAGAGTCTTAGTACAATCAACCATCGGATTGGCGATGAGATTGATTTTAAAATTACCGGGGTTGTTGAAGACATATACTTTGGAAGTCTGAAACAATCACTTCGACCGTCAATATATGTGCCTGTTGGCAGACATGATACCCCGGAGAGCATCTTAATACGAACTACCGATGAAAGGCAGGAAGCAGTAATTGATGATATCCGTTTGCTATGGAATGATGCCGGTACAGGTGCGCCTTTTGTTGTGAGTACAATTGAAGAAAAAATAAATTCGTTCTATCAGGAAGATTACAGATATAGCTCTTTGGCTACTGCTTTTGCCATTTTAATTATAATTATTTCATCGCTTGGAATGACAGGGCTGGTTTCGTTTCTTTTAGCCACCCGGCAACAAAATGCGTTACTTCGAAAGATTACAGGAATTCCTGATTTTCATAATTTGTCCCATCTTTTTTCGGGATACCTTATGTTTGTTCTGCTGGGTGCTGTTATTTCGTTTCCTGTTTCTCATAATTTATTGAAAGCCTGGGCCGGCACTTTTAGTTTCCATTATGAGATGGATTATTTTTGTTTTGTTGTACCCGCTTTACTGCTGCTGCTTATTGCATCAGTGATTGCATGGTATGGCGGAAAGCGCTTGTTAGGCAAAATGTCTATCCATCAGTTTTGAAACATCTTCTTTGATTGCCTTTTACCCAAATTGAGCGATTTCATTCAATGATTAAGAAAATGTAAGGCTTTCACAAAAAAAAAGTTTGGTGAAAGCCAACATTTTCTAAATCGGGTTTAACTCTAAGTAAAGTGATACTTCGCTAAATTCGTATCGCTCAACTTAGGTTTTAAATGTTACAAACCTAAAAGGTTTTAAAAA
>JBEPWN010000323.1:0-3895 GCA_041642395.1 Marinilabilia sp.
TATCTCCCCGCGAAAGCCAAAATTTCCGGCCATTGCGCAAGCCCTTGAAAGTCGCCCATTTTGGCTTCCCGCCATCCGCCGGCCCGGAAATCGGACTGGCCACCGCGTCTTTAAATTGTGAATCTTTTTTAATCGCAAATGAATTCTTTCAAATAGAAACATGGTAACAATTTTTCTATTTGAGTGCAGACTTAATTTTAAGAGTTGCTTTAAAACCCTTGCACTTTAAAGAAGACAATTCACTTTAAAAACTTTAATTCTAAACCATTATGCATTATTCAGCAGACACTAAATAGAGCCCGTCAAGGGGTTCGAGGTTTCTTTTTTCTCGGCGGTAACAGGAGCGGAATGCCAATTCGACGGTTGTTCTTTTTATTCAGCCTGCTGGGGGTGTTTTACGTTCTTTTGCAGCCATTTATACCACGTGTCCATGCCATCACCGGTTTTGGCTGATGTTTCAATAAATTCAATGTCTGGCTGCACCCGGCGGGCAAATTCTTTGGTTTTTTCTACGTCGAAATCGACATAAGGCAGCAGGTCGGTTTTATTTATGATACATAGATCAGAGGAGGAGAACATGCCTGGATATTTAAGAGGCTTGTCGTCCCCTTCTGTAACACTGATGATTACAATTCGCTTGTTTTCTCCCAGATCAAAAAGGGCAGGGCAGACCAGGTTGCCTACATTCTCGATCATCAGCAGACTGTTTTCTTTGGGCTGAAGTTCAAGAATGGCATTTCGGACCATTTGTGCATCCAGGTGACAACCATTTCCTGTATTAATTTGAATAACCGGTGCTCCGGTGGCATCAATGCGATTGGCATCATTCATCGATTGCTGATCTCCTTCAATGACGTAAAAAGGCAATTTGTCTTTAAGGTCATGAATGGTTTTTTCCAGCAACGATGTTTTGCCCGAACCGGGCGAACTCACAAGATTCAATGCGAATATCCCTTTGGCTTCGAGAAATCCCCGGTTGCGTTCAGCCATCTGCTTGTTTTGTGAAAGAGCATCCTGCTCCACTTCAATGGTTTTGGTGTGCGAATGACTATGATCATGAGAATGTCCATGCTCATGGTTATGATTTTCCTCATGCTGATGTTCATGAGAGTGTTGACCGGGTTTGGTAATCCGGACAGAATTTGTATCGCTGCAGCCGCAAGTGTCACACATATTTGTTTGTTTTTGGGTTTGTAAAGAAACAAGTATAAGGCATCAGATTATTTCTCCACAATCCTTTGGTTAACATTAGTTTGAGTTCCGCTTATGCAAATAATACTCCGTTAAACCTTGGCGAAAAATTGGGAACAAAGTATTTACGTATTGCCTAACAAAAACATAAGCTGTCTGACAATAAAAACTTTGCGTCATTGCGTCTCTGCGTTTAAGCTTTTTTTATATTATTGCAGATAGAAATTTGATTAAAATTTACAAAACATGCATCAAAACTGAATCATTTTTGTAAAGAAAAATCTATTCCGCCTCAATGGTTTTTACCTTTATCTCATCTCCCTGAAGCAGTTGGTGCCTGAAATTCCCGCATTGGGGGCAGGGCTCAAAAAGATCTGTGATGGAAAATCGGTGCCGGCAATTATCACATTCGGCCACAGCCGGTATTCTGATGATTTTGACTGTTGCATTCTTCAACATGGTGTCTTTAACAGCTGATTGCATGGCAGTTTCCAGGGCTTCAAAAACAACTCCTGAAAGTGTTCCGATCTCCAGTTTAATTAAACTGATTTGCTGGCAGTTTTCTTTTTTGGCAGAATCTTCTGCGATTTCTATAATATTTTGGGCAATTGAAAATTCGTGCATAAGTTTATCTAACAAATTCTGGGTAATTGCATCCCCGAAAGCATATCCACAAATCGTTTTCCACCAATGGCTGTGTGCATAATCACTTTCCCGGGATGGTTTTTTACAATGCGGCCAATGACTGATGCGTTTTCGCCATGTTTGCTGTTTCGCATGATATCCAGAGCTTTTTGCTCCTGATCTGCCGGTACAACGACCACTAATTTTCCTTCATTGGCAACATAAAGAGGATCAAAACCAAATAATTCGCACAGTCCTTTAACATTTTCGCGTACCGGAATATTGTTTTCCTCAAGTTCAATTCCTGTGTTTTGTTGTTCTGATATTTCGGTTAATACGGTAGCCAATCCTCCTCGGGTGGCATCCCGCATGAAATGCACATCAATCTGGTTCAATAAATTTTTGGTGATATTATGTAGTGATGCACAATCCGAACGGACATCAGATTCGAATTGAAGCGATTCTCTTTTTCCCATTACGGCAATGCCATGGTCCCCGATATATCCGTTAATCAGAATTGAATCTCCGGGCTTAATGATTTTCCCGGTGGATAGATTGCCTTTGTCATGTTGAATGGTTCCAATGCCTGCGGTGTTGATGAATATTTTATCGCATGACCCTCTGTTGACTACTTTTGTGTCGCCGGTCACAATTTGCACCCCTGCCATCCTTGCTTCTGAAGCCATTGTTTTTACTATGATTTCAAGGTCATCGAAAGGAAATCCTTCTTCAATGATGAAGCCTGCTGAAAGGTATAATGGCACGGCCCCGGCTACTGCCAGGTCATTAATTGTTCCGCAGACAGCCAGTGTGCCAATATTGCCTCCGGGGAAGAAAATGGGATCAACAACGTATGAGTCTGTTGTAAATGCAGGGTTTTCAAGGTTGCCTAGCAAAGCCGAATCACTGTTTTGGGCCAGTATGGGGTTGTCGAAATATTTAAAGAAGAGGTCGTGGATCAGATCATGCGACAGTCGTCCCCCGCTTCCGTGTTCTAATAAGATTTTTTCAGTCATGAGTTAAAAATGTTGATTATACCGGTAATGAGCAGCACAGGAACCTTCGCCTGATACCATACAGGCACCGACGGGGTTTTGTGGTGTACATGCTTTCGCAAAAAGTTTGCATTCGGATGGTATTTTTGTTCCTCTTAATATTTCACCACAAATGCAGTTTTTGGGTTCGGTGGTTTTTGGTAGAACGACTTCAAATACTTTTTCGGCGTCCAAATGTTCATATCTTGGGGCAAGGCCCATTCCACTGTCTGCAAGGGTGCCCAGTCCGCGCCACCAGTCGGATCGTGGTTCAAAAACCTCACTAACTATCTTTTTTGCGTTTAAATTTCCTTCTGGATGCACAGCCCGTTTGTATTGAATGGCCACATGGGGCTGGTTTTTTTCAATCTGATCGATCAGCATATATACAGACTGAAGAAGATCTACAGGCTCAAAGCCCGATATTACAACACTTTTGCCATAGCGGAGGGCAATGGAATTATAAATATTGCTTCCGGTAATGACGCTGACATGGCCGGGAGCGATATATCCGTCGATTTTTACACCATCGTCAATGATTGCTGCCATCGCAGGAGGCATCACTTTATGAGAACTGAGAACAAAGAAATTTTTGATTTTTTGTTGATGTGCTTGCTCAATGGCTACTGCTGTGGATGGGGTTGTGGTTTCGAAGCCGATACCCAGGAATATTATTTTTCTGTCGGGATTGTTTTTGGCAATTTTAAGGACTTCCATTGTGGAATATATCATTCGTATGTCTGCTCCCTCTGCCTTTGCCTGGTTGAGGGTGGACCGGCTTCCGGGAACCCGCATAAGGTCGCCATAAGTGGTAATGATAACGCCCGGCAAGTGGCTTAATTCAATGGCATGATCAATAAATTGCCTGCTGGTGACGCAAACCGGACAGCCTGGTCCCGAGAGTAAACGGACGGTATCCGGAAGCAGGGAGGGAATGCCCGATTTACGGATGGCCATGGTGTGACCTCCACATACTTCCATAAGAGAAACGGGCTGAGACGATCTTCGATGGATGGCATCAATGAGGCGTCCTACAATTTTTTTGT
>JBEPWN010000324.1:0-3888 GCA_041642395.1 Marinilabilia sp.
CTGTTTGCCAACCCCGATGTTGACGGCGGTTTGATTGGCGGAGCTGCTCTTAAAGCCGAAGACTTTCGTGGTATTATTGCGGCATTTTAATATTTAAACTCACATCCAGACCTGTCCGTATTCCGGACAGGTCTTTTTTTATCCCATGACGTACAAAAAAACAATCATAAAAATAACTCCCGTCGATGAAATGGCCCGGGAGATATTAATAGCCCAGCTCAGCCAGGAAGGATACGACAGTTTTATGGAAACCGATGAGGGACTGGAAGCCTATATTAAAGCAGAAATACATCAGACTCTGAATTCTGAGACCATTCCTTTTTTGGATTCGACCAATTATACTTTCCAAATATCAACTGAAGATGTGGAAGAAAAAAACTGGAATGAAGAATGGGAAAAAAACTATTTCAAACCCATTGTCATCGGAGATCAATGCCTGGTGCGATCTCCATTTCATGAATCGCCGGTGAGTGCGAAGTACGAAATTTTGATTGAACCACGAATGGCTTTCGGAACCGGGTACCATGAAACGACAAGTCTGATGATTGAGCATTTGCTTGAATCTGATTTAACAGGACTGAATACTCTTGATATGGGATGCGGAACAGGTATTCTGGGAATATTGGCATGCATGCGGGGAGCAGAACAGGTAACAGGCATAGACATTGACCCATGGGCAGTAGAGAATGCAATACACAATCTTTCTGTCAACAAAATAACAAAAATGAACATTCAAAAGGGCGATGCATCAATGCTGAAATCCATGAAACCATTTGATTTTGTACTGGCCAATATCAACCGAAACATTTTGCTTGAAGATATGGACAGATACCATCATTCAATCATCAGAAATGGTCAAATTATACTGAGCGGATTTTATGCAGCCGACATTGAAAAAATTGATGCAAAAGCTCAATCGTTGGGATGGACAAATCTTTTGATCAAAGAACAAAACAATTGGGTAGCTGTATCGTATAGAAGACCATAATACCAAAGCAGAATATAGATGAAGCAAGTTTTACCGGTTATTCTTAATTTTACGTTTAAATTCCATAATCTTCAGATAACAGCATCCCGAACGTTGCTCACTGTTTTAGCGTTTATGATGCTTTCCCCTTTGCATTCAGAAGAAAAATATTTCAGTTCGGGCGACGAAACCACATATTTGGAGAAAATAGAGGCCATATTTAAAGCTTCATCAGAAAAAAAACTTGCCAAAGAATACTTAGAACAGTTTGAATCCTTTTGGCTCTCTCCTTCCACCCCCGACCGGGCAAAGGATATCATCATTGAAATATCTGATGTCCTTTACAATAAAAATGGCCGTGCATTCCCCGATTATCATTTGTTTCTGACCACCATGCAAGCCTTTGTTGAACAAGACCAGATCAACGGCAGTTTTACCGCCTGGCACAAATCCGCCATGAATTTGTTTAAACAGCCCCGGTATCCGTTACGTCACTTCAACCAACTGCTGGAAACAACAAAAGACATAGTTGCAGAGCAAAAAATATTCAGCACGCCTGGAGTGGAATGGTATTCACGGAGCCCTCATTATCAGTTTACATACACAGACGACACCCTCAGGCTCACCCTCAAATCCACTTCCCTGGTTTGTCACTCACGAAATGACAGTATTGTTGTATTTGACACCGGCGGCACACTTGATATAATTACCGGTCAGTGGAAGGGCAGGAAAGGACGGATTACATGGGAGCGCAGTGGTTTCGAAAGCAATAAAGTATATGCGTTGTTCGATGACTATACCCTCAACATGGGAAAGTCGGACTTTGAAGTGGAAAATGCCACTTTCCATAACCTTTTTTACTTCAGCGAACCATTAAAAGGACACCTTGAGCACAAGGTGATGTCTATACGGACGCCTTCATCCAGTAATTATCCCAAATTTGAGTCCTACGATCAGATTTTCCGCATTAACAATATCCATCCAAATATGCATTATCAGGGTGGATTTTCGCAGCATGGTGCAAAATTCCGTGGGTCAGGAACAAATGAAAACCCGGCCACCATTAGCATTTTCAGAAATGAAAAACTTTTCATTTCTGCCAAATCCCTTGTATTTTCTCTTCGGGAAGAAGAAATACTTAGTCGAAACACAGAAATAACCATTCATCTGGATACAGGAAAGATCCACCATCCGGGACTTGAATTTAAGTACATGGTTCCGGGCAAAAAGCTTTTTCTTTTCCGAAGCGGAGAAGGTATTTCTAAAAGTCCGTTTTTTGATTCTTATCACAACGTGAGTATCGACTCTGAAATAATACAATGGGATCTGGATAACGATTATATGGAACTACGCATGCTAAAGGGAGCTGCCAGCAACCGCTCATTTTTCGAATCAACCAGTTTCTATCGGGAATCATTCTTTAATTATCTGCAAGGCATGGATGCCATTCACCCTTTACAGGGACTGAGGAACTGTTACATTCAACACAAAAATCAACCATTTACAGCCCTGGAATATTCGAGATTCATCAATATGCCTGAAAGTCAGGTTCGCCAACAAATTATTGAGCTTTCATTTCATGGCTTCGTGGATTTCAATCCAAATACCGACACCGTAAAAATACAAGATCGCCTTACCAATTATTTAAAATTCAGGTTTGGCAAAAAAGATTATGACGTTATACGGTTTAAATCAGTAACACCGGGGCAGGAACCCAATGCTATCCTGGACCTGAAAAATTACGACCTGGCACTGAACGGTGTGAAAAACATATCAATCAGCGATCATCAAAACGTGATCTTTCTTCCCAAAAATCAAAAGGTGACTTTGAAATACAACCGGAATTTTAGTTTCGACGGTCATATAATGGCAGGAATGATTGAACTTTTTGGTGATGGTTTCTTCTTTTCATATGAGGATTTCCGAATTGATATGCACAGCATCGATTCCTTACGCATGAGTGTTACATCAGAGAAAATTGATAATTACGGCCGTCCTTTACTTCGGACCATTGATAATACCGTAGCCCGTCTGTCGGGCTATCTCCAAATAGACACTGCTAATAACAAGTCCGGCCTTGAGGATTATTCACATTTTCCGGTATTGGTCAGCGATCGTAATTCCTATGTTTACTATGACAGACCAGACATACAGCAAGGTGCTTACAGTCAGGAAAATTTTTATTTTGAACTTGACCCGTTTTATATAGACAGCATTAATAACCTTAGCAAAAAAAACATTGTATTCGACGGAAAACTGGTAACCAATATATTCCCGGAACTAGAGGACCAATTAACAGTTCGCAACGATTATTCTTTGGGTTTCATAAAACAATCGCCTCCTGAAGGCTACGCTATTTATGGCCGGGAAACACATTTCACCAATGAAATTAATCTGAGCAATCAAGGCCTAAAAGGAAACGGAAGGTTGGATTATCTGACCAGCTGGTCAGAATCAAAAGAATTTACTTTTCTCCCTGAAGAAACCAAAGGGATGGCACAAAAATTCGAAATCGAGCCACAAACAATCGGTGTAGAATATCCTGATGTACAGGGCAAAGACATTGAAATCAGCTACCTGCCAATGGCTGATACGCTTATGGCAGAAAATCTGGATACAGAATTTAATCTTTTCAAAAAAGAAACGACCTTAAATGGAAGTCTTTCATTATCGCCCAATGGCATTGAAGGACGGGGACTACTGACCATGCCAAAGGCAACACTTTCATCACGGAAGATGGCTCTTTCGCATCATGCGCTAATGGCTGACAGTGCCGAATTCAAGCTCCTAGCCGGTGAAAATATTGATGGCGTATCATTTAAAACAAGCGATCTCATTGCCCAATTGGATTTTGAAGATCGACAAGGTCGTTTTTCTTCAAGAGACAAAGGCAACAAAGTAGAATTTACTGAAAACCGTTA
>JBEPWN010000325.1:0-3875 GCA_041642395.1 Marinilabilia sp.
CCATAATATTTACCTTACCATATATATGCCCGATCATTTCTTTCAGAGAGGATTTCTTAGAAAAATAGGCCATGTTGGGTCCGGGACAAACAGACACACCCGGGCCTTCATTTCCTGTGGGAAGATCATTGGCAAGCAAAGCCGATGCTCCCAGTCCCACGCAAATACATGCTTTTTGTGTTACTTTTTTAATCTCCTGATCAATTATTTCCTGATCTGAATATTCAGTTTCAATCTCAGATATTTTTTTCCGCTGATATTGACGCGAAGCAGTACAGATTGTTTTGTCGGTGAATTCTTTACTCAGTTTACAAAATCCTTTTGTACATGCAAATCCCGGTTTCCCATTTCGGATATTTTGTTCCTTTTCAAGATCCTTGGTATTGTTCCTTAGATTATTAAATGGGACTCCCACCGGGGATATATCGCTCAAATACAAGTCTTCTTCCCGGGCACCGGCAAGTTGTGCAATGGTTTCATTGTCTATGCTTACAGCTTCAGGCACCAGTAAAAACGGGGTGCCCCAGCCGACTGAATCCAGCTCATAATAATTCAGCAGAAATGAATGTTCAGCAGCTGTACCAACACCCCCTTGTGCAGTAATTCTCATTTGGGGAGGTTTTGACGGACAAGGGCGTTCCTTTGTCTCCAGTGCTTTCTGGAAAACATCAAATTGATTGGCAATGAGTTCCTGCCGGTTGTTTTTAAACTCTTCAAGAATCGGTCCCATCATACTGCCCTGGGTTGCAAAAGCATGCCCACCGCAATTAAGCCCTGATTCTATTCTGAATTCCGAAACCCAAATGCCTTTTTTAGCGAGCATTTTTCCCTGAACAACTGCCGAACGGTAATCACTCACTTTTATGGTGACCTTCTTTTTGATTTTGCCATTTTCATCAGGGTAAAAATCGTCCCATTTTTCGATGTATCCAAAGAGCCGGGGATTCATTCCGGCCGATAATACAATTGAAGATTCCAGTTTGCTTTTGGCAAATCCTCGTAATGCAGCATGGGCATCATTAAACTCTACTGGTAATTTCTCATTGCCGTCATAGTTCTCCTTATCCAGCTTGGTCATGATGTTGACATCTATGTAACCGGAATGAAGATTTGAAGAAACCCAGTTCTTTAAATCTTTAAAACTGGCATTTTCTTTAAGGTATTGATACGATTGCCTGAAAGCAGATGTTTCCGGCAGCATTTCAAAATAATGATCAATTTCATCGCTTTTGCGTGAAAAAGAACTTTTCATATTTTCAATCCGTGTTTTTACCGTTGAATCCATCATATCGAGAAAGGCAGTAATTCGACGGGCACGAAAATCTTCCATTTTAGCCGTAATTCCCTGAAAGGGCAAATTTGCTTTTTTAGTGTAAAATTCACGCATTGTTTCCATCAGCATATCATCGACAAGTGATACAACTGATGTAACCCCAAAATGCGCCAGCCTCAGTGGACTGTCAACAGTATATCCAATGCCCATTACAGGTACGTGAAAGTTGTGAGGATGAAATTGTTCCATTTTAATGTTTTATGTGAAAGATGTGCATCAAATGTCAGAATATGAAATTAAACCCGGACAAGTCAGGCTAAGTATTTCCAACAACTATAGTCGCTTTCTTTTTGATTTTGGGTGCAAGTTATGTCATTTATTTGATTCGGCATAATGATAGAACCCATAATTAGTGATCATTGTACAGCAGCCAACATTCCGTTTGAATAATTTACCTGATGGAAATATTTGATGAAAATATAATGTTTTAAAATACAAAATATCTCATATTTATACAACTAGTCATATCATTTTTCGGCAATTATTTGATAAAGCATTGGATGTCATAGTGTTAAAAATCACATAGCGCATTTAATTTCACATCTGCCTCCAGAAGCACATTCTCCAGTTCCAGGTCGATTGCCATATTTCTGATTTCACGAAAAAGGCTGCAATATTTTCGTCGAATATCGTCAGGGTCAAATCCTGAATGAAAATAGAAAAAAATATTCTCCATATTTACATGAGAAATATTCTGCACAAGTCTGGCAGCCTTATCCCTTTCTCCACTCATTATCAATAACTGTGCGACCTCGAGCATCCTGCCCTGGTTCGAATACGGCGAATAAGGCCATTCTTCAATGCTTTTGATCAAAACCTCTACGGCAATATCCTGCTTATCTTTTTGGTGCAATTTCCTTGCCAGATCAATTGATGTCCGGCGATAACCGGAAACATCCACGGCCTGCCGGCAGGTATTATCCCACCAGGCACTACCCTCACGGCCTATGGATATACTATCCAGAAAAATATCTGATCTTTGAATTAAACGTTGATGTTGATCATCCGTCGCCATGCTTTCGGAATGTCCAAGAATCCATACCAATCCATGTGGACGGAAATGATCCTCCCATCCCCGCAAAGTCTGCTGATCCACATTGCGTGTAAAACATACCGGGCGCTCTTTACTATTGGATGCAACAATATCAGCTAAAGCGAGATCGCCTGCTGAAAGATAAACCGACCTAATCTCCCAGGTTATCGAATGATTGTTATACAGTGGAATTTCCCATACCGGATGCACATTATTATGAGTACGACCCTTTTGTATTTTCTCTCCGGATTCTTCGGAAATCATTCTTCGCAAAGCTTCTTTTCCCGAAACCGGGGCAGAGAGTATGTTTGAAATCCCAAAGAAGCCGGAAGTGTTTTGAATATAAAAATCAAACGGCAATTGCATTTTCAGTCCCGATGATCCCGGCCCGGCCTGTAAAACCTGCCTGACGTACCAATCCATATTGAGTAATCCGGTGTTCACAAGACGTACATCACGACGCACGCCTTCCACCTGTTGAGCATACCACAATGGATAAGTATCGTTATCCCCATAGGTAAACAAAATTGCTCCGGGCGGACAACTGCGTAATTGAGAAACTGCAAGATCTCTTGCCAGATACCGTCGCGAACGATCATGATCATTCAGATTAACCGAAAAAAGCAATCCGGGACCGGCTACAAACAATAGCACTGCTGCCAATACAGATGTTAATTTTGAACCGGCGAATAAAACCACCTTCTTCAGCAACCCATAAATGCCAAAAGCTGCAAATATCGCAATGCTCATAAAAGAAGCAACATAAACATAATCACGTTCACGCGGCTCATAAGGGGGTTGATTTAAATATAACACAATGGCCGGGCCGGTCATAAAAAACAAAAGCGTAACCAAAAACAAAACTTTTTTGCGTCCGTATCCCTGTCGCATAAGAAACAAAATGCCGATCAAAGCCAACAGCAGGGGTATTCCAAAATAATAATTGGCGGCAGGACTATATGTTTCCTGCGGCACAGGATGGATCCGACTTCCCAAAAAATTGCGGTCGATAACATCAATCCCGCTGGCCCAGTTACCCGAATAAATATCCCCATGCCCCTGTTGATCATTCTGCCGCCCGGCAAAATTCCACATCAGATAGCGCAGGTAATTATGTCCAAGCTGGTAACGAAGAAAAAATTTCACTTGATGAAAAAAGCGGGGCTTCTCTTCAGAAGGATCAAGCCCTGTCCACCATTTGTACCCACTAAAATGCAATTTTTGATGACTGTGCATACGTGGAAACCACACATAATCATCACTGCTGTACTTAATTTTGGTCCCGGAAACTTTTTTTGCATATCGTTTTTTTCCGGGTTGATAATAAAACTGATGTGCGTTCTCCCAATCATCAGCCACCGCACCGCCATGTACTCCATATATTAAAGGGCGACTTCCATATTGAGTGCGGTTAATATAATCGCTGAGCGAAAACACATTGGCGGGAGCATTCATATTTATTGGCGGATTGGCTTCAGCTCTTAAAGGGACCAGAGCATATGAACCCCA
>JBEPWN010000326.1:0-3874 GCA_041642395.1 Marinilabilia sp.
CCAGGGAGATAATACTGATACATTGTCGGCTGGTGCGCGATAAATGCCTGAAAATAGCCAACAAGCATCCGGTTTTGGGGGCAAATGAAAAATTTCTGTCAGAAGCGTCAATGCTTCATGACATTGGTATATTCCTCACGCAAGCTCCGGCCCTTGGCTGCCACGGACCATATCCGTACATTTGCCATGGATATCTCGGACGTGAACTACTTGAGAAAGAAAAACTACCTAAACACGGGTTAGTTTGTGAACGCCATACCGGAACCGGAATCACTGTGGAGGAAATAAAGCAGCAGAAACTGCCACTTCCACACCGCGACATGATGCCACAAACCATTGAAGAACAAATTATTTGTTTTGCAGATACTTTTTTCAGTAAAGGAAAAGACCTTGAAAAAGAAAAAACACCGGAAGAAATAAAGAAAAAACTTCAAAAATACGGTACTGAGAAAGTAGAAATATTTTCATTGTGGTGTGAGATGTTTCTATAATCATAAAATGCAAAAAGCCCGTTGCCGACATCCGGTAACGGGCTTTTTTGAAAGAACAAAGAAAACTATTACTGCTGTTGTTGTTCGGCCAGTTTTTGATCAACTTTTTGCTTAATCTCAGCATTGGTACTGTAAGCAGAAATCATTTCCTGATACATTGCAGGGCTGATGCCCACTTCTGTGATGATCTCATTAACCTTCTTTTGGGTCTCCATGTTAATTGCCTGGATCTCTTCAGAAATACTTTGGAAGGTTTCCATTTTCTCATCTGACAAGCCCTCTGGCTGAGCACCTTGCTGCATTTGTTGAGCAATTTGGTTAAACTCATCAAGTTCCATTCCCTGCTTCTCAATTTCAGCAATCATTTTTTGTTCACTTTCCTGCTGCACTGGTAAGGCCGTAGCCACCGCTTCAGCGAAAAGATCAATTTCTTCCGCCGAATACTCCTTCTGGGGCTGTTGTTGCTGCTGCATCTGCTGCTGCTGTGCATAAGCAACTCCGCCCATAACAAAAAAGACCATCAACATCAGACTTACTGTTTTTTTCTTAATTGACATCATAATTCATTTGGTTTTGCAATTGAAGAACAATTTGTTTTTAATTTGTTTCGGTACTAACATTCTTCAAATGCGGTTAATACTAATTTTACCGAAACCACTTAAGCTGATATCATTAACAACAAATATAAAACCATTGCAGTACAATCACAAAAGATTTAAATTACTTTTCAAAACGGGAACATGATTTAACGGGATATATCGTGTGTTATTTTTAACCAATCTTGTTATAAATTACTAATTCTACATATTTGTATTTTTATATATCTTCATTCTTAATTACTTTTATCCTGAAACTAAAAGTCAAATCCGGGTTGTTTTAAACATCTTAAAGCATATAATTTTAATCCGGTATTAACAACTGAAAGACCGTTCCAAACACCGGACTTTCATCACACAAAAACAGGACTCATGAAGAAAGTTGTACTTTCGGTTATTTTAATCACAATCGGACTGCTGGCACTACTACACGTAACATACAGACCCCCATTGCAAAATCTTTCTGAGTTGAAACTCAAACAGAAGTATGCTGTAAAACCAGAGCCGTCCGTTGATCATTCGCTATTCAGCGAACTTCAGCATGAGTTTTCTTCTCCACAGGAAGTCACCGGTGCTTGCATTGAATGTCATAATCAGACTCACAAAGAAGTAATGACCTCCAGCCACTGGAACTGGGAAAGAATTTCATATGTGGAAGGGCGGGGCATTGCCAGCATTGGCAAAAGCAATGTTCTGAATAATTATTGTATTGGCGCAAGTTCCAATGAAATGGCGTGTGCGGTTTGCCACATCGGTTTCGGAATGACCGATAACGACCGTTTTGATTATGAAAATGCGCGCAATGTTGATTGTATGGTCTGCCATGACAACAGTGAAAATTACATAAAAGGAGTATCCATGGCGGGATATCCCGACCGGTCAGTTAATCTGATGCAGGTAGCCCAAAGTGTAGGCAGGCCTCAAAGAATCAATTGCGGAGCATGCCATTTCTATAGCGGTGGTGGCAATAACGTAAAACACGGTGATCTGGAAGAAGCTCTGATCGCGACAACTCGTGATGTTGATGTACACATGGCGGCCAATGGCATGGATATGACTTGCGTTGATTGCCATTCAGCTGACAATCATAAAATAAAAGGCAAACTCTATTCAGTTTCATCCAGTCATGAAGATCGTCTCACCTGCGAGGAATGCCATACCAATACCCCCCATATGGACGAGACATTGGATCTGCACACTGCGCGGGTAGCATGTCAGACCTGTCACATACCAACCTATGCAAAAGTAAACCCCACCAAAATGGAGTGGAGATGGTCGGATGCAGGTCAGATGCAGGAAGGAAAACCTTTCAATCAAGCCGATACATCAGGGGTAAAGACATATCTTTCGACAAAAGGATCATTCCGTTGGGAAACAAATGTAGAACCCGAATATGTATGGTTTAACGGACACGCTACACATTATGTACTGGGGGATAAAATAGATTCCATTCCTGTTCAGATTAACCGGTTACTGGGATCGGCCAAAAATAGTGATTCGAAAATCTATCCCGTAAAAGTACATCGTGGCGACCAGATCTACGATCCCGAGACAAAGATGTTGATTCAGCCCAAATTATGGTCAGCAGAAAAAGGGGACAGTGCATACTGGAAAGATTTCGACTGGGCTTTGGCAGCTGAAGCAGGCATGAAACGAGTAGGCCTTCCCTACAGTGGCAATCATGAATTTGTCAACACCGAAATGTACTGGCCCGTCAACCACATGGTGGCCCCCAAAGAAGATGCATTGTCGTGCGAAGAGTGCCATAGCCGGGACAACAGCCGCTTGGCCGGACTTGATGATTTTTATATGCCCGGACGCGATTCGCATGCAGGCCTCGACTTAATCGGCAAACTGCTGATTATAGCAGCACTGGCAGGTGTCTTTCTTCATGGAATGGCACGTGTGGTGGCTTCCATAAGAAACAAAGAAATTGAATCCGAAGAAATTAATACAGATTACTAATATGATAGGTGGTTAGGCTAGTAGGCTGGTAGGTGATTAGGCTAGTAGAGAAAAAAATGGTGGGAAGGCAGAATCGATTGATGGATTGTATCATATTGAAAAACGGATTCTTAATATTTTAATTTTAAATTATTTATTACCAACCTATTAAGAGGTTAACGGACTATAATAATACACCCCTATGAAAAAGGTATATATCTATAAACGATTTGAACGATTCTGGCACTGGTCGCAGGCGGCTCTGATATTTTTCCTGGCTGCCACAGGTTTTGAAGTTCACGACAGCTTTTCTCTTTTTGGCTATGAAAAAGCTGTAGAGTATCATCGAACTGCAGCCTGGATGCTTTTGGCGCTGATTGCCCTTTCTATTTTCTGGCATTTTACAACCGGCGAATGGCGACAATACATTCCTACCATGTCGAAGCTACAAGCTCAAATCAAGTATTACACGGTGGGCATATTTAAAGGCGATCCTCATCCCACAAGGAAAACAGTGCGCAAGAAACTGAACCCTCTCCAGGCTGTCACCTATCTGGGGTTTAAGCTGGTTATGGCGCCACTATTGGTCATTACCGGACTGGTGTACATGTTCTATCGTACCATTGATGCCAATAATATGGTGATCATTGGTGATATTCCACTGGAAACAGTAGCCTTTTTACATACCCTTGGGGCATATTTGATCATCATGTTTGCAGTGGTTCATGTTTATATGACCACCACCGGACACACACCAACCTCTAATATCAGAGCCATGCTCACCGGTTATGAAGAGCTGGAGGAAGAGATTCCTGAGGAAGATAATGAACAAACAAAAAAGAC
>JBEPWN010000327.1:0-3871 GCA_041642395.1 Marinilabilia sp.
TTTTTACAGCTAAATTAGTATTTGTCTATAACGCAATATTTCCTTTTCCGAAGGACCGGGGAAACACAACGCTTGCACAAAAACAAGACATCCCGAGTGTGCTTTTTGCTGGTTTTTATATTTACAATAGTCCGTTAAAGAAAGCTTAAACGCAGAGACACAAAGACGCAAAGCTTTTATTATTAAAGAGTTGCAGTTATTTGGTGTCGTTTTTCAATGCGTTCATTATCAGCTGCTTGTAAAAGTTTAACGGAGTATTGTATTTAACAACTTTATAAAAACTACTTCGGGACTTCAAATTTTCAGGCTTGCGCCACCGCTAAAGCTTTAGGCGGCACGCGGTCGTAAGCCTACCAACTGGCACTTTAAAACCAGACGCAGGGATACTAAATAGAATAACATAGCCAATTAACTTTCCGTTTTTTCGAAAAAAGCAAACCTGAAACAGCGAACGTTGCCGTCTCAGATCTGCTATTTGCATTTTATTGTTTATTTAAATCAATCCAGAATTTTCTGGGGCGTGCTACAAATTTATCATAGTCACTATAAATTTTATCCCAATTATCGGTCCCATTCAGGTCGAATGCCAAAGCATAATCAGTGGTTGTTTTTGTTTTATCCCAACCTAAATCTTCGGTGCCACCCTCAACAAAATATCCGGTGGTCGTTTTACCATCGAAAGTAAAACTGACTGTGCCTGTTGCATAGTTTCTTAACCATTCACCCTCACCTTTGGGTATTTTTCTATAGAAATGATTTACATCAGTTTCAGGATCGCCGGTAAAAATAAAGTCGGCATACATACCATCTTCTCCGGCATCATTCACAATGGTACCATAAGTATTTCCTTCTTCTGTGATACCTCCCATCTCAAAAGTAACTGTATTATCCAATTCAGCACCGGGACCACCTGTTTCAGGCCAAACCCAAGGTTTGTCCATCATCGCCATAACAGCTCCTCCCCCATATTCAGGTCCGGTACCTCCCCAAACAACAAGATCAGTAACATTGTAAGTGCCAAGAAGAGTTTCCTGGAAAGAATCAGCAATAATTTTATATTCCCGTGTCTTTCCGGTAGGAGATGTCACTTCAATTGTAGCGCTGTTTTCCGCATTCTCAAAATTTAATGATTCGCCTTCATTAACAGATGATGTCGCATTGTAGGTTAACACCAAAGTCCTTAATTCAATATTACTCAAATCCGGAACAGCGTCTACATTGATGGTTATTTCGACCTCACCCCTTTCATCATCAATTCGGGTAACTTCAGGTTTTCCCACTTGGTTTTCAAACTGAATATCCAGAATGCTTCTTTCATTGTTCCAACCACCTTCCTCAATATCTTCCAGGGGATCCTTTACACAGGAAACCTGAATCAGCATAAAAGCCAGTAATACATAAAATATATTTTTCATAATGTTTATCTTTTAATGTTGATTAATTTACAAACCCTGATTTAAATCAATCTCAACCTGTGGCATAGGATAAAAGGCCGTTTCTGCGTCAGATAGCGCTGAAGCCTCCTCTACCATTTCCGATACCCGGTTAAACCTTCTCAAGTCATAAAGACGATTTCCTTCAAACATTAATTCAAGACCACGTTCTTCCCAAACCCGTTCTCTGAAATCTTCAACACTAAGACCAGTAGGAAGATCACCTACGCCTGCCCGGTTTCGAATGGTATTAACTACATTATAGCCTTCAGCAGTAGGACCTACGGCTTCTGCATAAACCAACGCAATATCAGAAAAACGGATCAAAAATGGCTTCGTACTGGTTTTATCAGCCTCAAATTCAGGATCAACATATTTCCTGGTAAATCGATATGGCATTCCACCGGGATATTCTGAAATTACATTTCCATCGGCATCATATACCTCATCTACCAGCAGAAGCTGTCCTCTTGCATCTGATCCTTCAAATTTTTCATAAAAACTATCTTTGGTCTGATAGACACTCCATCCATCATGAGATTTGGTATAAGAACCATCACCATCCGATATATAAATATCACCACCTGCGATATAAGGAATGAAAAGCTTGGATATTTTTGAATAATCCCCTTCTATGGTTCCACTTCGATCCATTGACATTAAGAAAATGTGTTCGGGACCTTTGGGCTTAAATACATCATAAATATCAAGCAGATTATCGTCAAAACCATAAACCGATTGCTCATTAAAAAGCAGTCCGCCATAATAAGCTGCACTGTCATACATTTCATTCACATCTCTGCTCATATCCACATATAATGGCACATTATGCTCTTTTGATGAAGCAATGTGCAAATATGCTTTTGCCGCCAATGATTGCGCAGCTACTTTATCAGCACGACCGGTTCGCTGATTAACCTCCAATAATTCAACAGCCTTTTCACAATCAGATAAGATGAGGTCATAAACTTCATCCAGATCCGAAGCCAATGGAGCAGAAGTCTGATCCAAAGTAGAAACAAGAGATTTGTGCATGGGCACTATCCCGAAATTCTTCACCAGATTAAAATAATTCCAGGCCCTCAGGAAGTAAGCTTCACCAAGAAAATTATCTTTCTTCTCCTGATCAAAGTTAGCATCAGGCACGTTCTGAAGTATAGCATTAGACCTGTTTATTGTGATGTAGGCATATTTAAAATAATTTGTCAACGACCTGTTTACATGAAAATTATCCACTTTCCAGTTATGTAAATCACGGGCATCTGCACCTTCATCTGCCTTAGGAGAGCATTCATCGGTTGGCATGTCACCCAATGTATATACCCCTCTTGAATACTCAAGGAAAGTTAGCGCATCATAGGCATAAATTATTGCCGCTTCCGCATCTTCCGCTGATTTGTAAAAGTTATCTTCTGAATAAAAGCCATATGGCTCTTCACTCAAATCACAGGCACTCATCAGCAAAATGCCGGACAAAAAGAATATATTCAATATATTTTTCATAATTTACTTCTTTTAGTACGTTAATTTTAATCCCAATGTCAATTTTCTCAATCTGGGATAACCGCCCCAATATCTCCCATCACCACCAACTTCAGGATCATAACCTTCGAATTTGGTGAAAGTATAAAGGTTAGAAGCATTGACATAAATACGTCCTGAAACATCACCAAAAAGATTTGTAGTATATCCCAGGCTCAGGTTTTGGATGCGAACGAAAGAACCATCTTCCAGCCACCAGTCAGAAAACAATGTCTGACGACCACCTTTTAAACTTGGATAATCATTGGTTGGATTATCGGGGGTCCATCTCAAAGGCTGATTGCTTGGCTGATCAAAAGACTTCATGTTTAACACATCATTTCCAAAAACGCCGTTTAAGAACATACTGGCATCAAACTTCTTATAAGTTAACCCCAAATTTAAACTCGCAATGAAATCTGGATTCGGGTCACCAATGATTGTCCGGTCATTATGATCCACAACATCATCCCCATTGATATCCACATATTTGAATTCACCAGGCTGAGCAAATTCACCTTCTAAGCCTGCAGTAACACCTTCTTCCAAAGACTGAACAATGCCATCAGTAACATAGCCATAGAAAGCATTAACCGGTT
Source organism: Marinilabilia sp. (assembly GCA_041642395.1). Classification (GTDB taxonomy): domain Bacteria; phylum Bacteroidota; class Bacteroidia; order Bacteroidales; family Marinilabiliaceae; genus Marinilabilia. The sequence goes on from JBEPWN010000327.1 coordinate 3,554, forward strand.
GTCCCACTGCCAGGAGGTTTGGAAAGCCTCTGTACATTTCAATGCTATTGCCATAGGGAGTAAATAACATTCCGGTATTCGGATCAGTCTGCAGACCAGACTCCTCAACATTACCCAAATCGGTAACTTCATTTCTGTTGCGATAAAATATCAATGTGGAATTAAAATTGAAATCAGGGGTAGAAATGATGTCTCCATCCAATGTCAATTCAACACCTTTATTTACAATGGAGCCATTATTAACCCACATCCGGTCGTATCCCGATGACGGAGTCAATATTCTTTCCTGCAGTAAATCATCAGTATGCTTTTCATAAT
>JBEPWN010000328.1:0-3866 GCA_041642395.1 Marinilabilia sp.
TCGGCTGCTCTTCCCCGCTGTTTATCTCTCAAAGCGGCTGCAAAGATAACGCATTGTTTACCGCTTTTCCAAACCATACATGAAGGTTTTTTGAAGAAAAAGATCAAGGAGCTGATTTTCAATGGCGATTTTTTTAAAAATCATCTTTAAAAACCAGAGCAGATAAATATAGAAACTTGAGGATGGAATGTCAAGGAATAACTTAATTCCTTTTTTGTATCTTCGCCAATACAATCTAAAACAACCATAAATGACACAGCACAAAAATCTGGTAATTATACCTACATATAATGAGCGTGAAAACATAGAGGCTATTATAAATGCTGTTTTATCTCAACCCACTCCCTTTGAAATCCTTATAATAGATGACGGATCGCCCGATGGAACAGCTGACATAGTAAAAAAAATGCAAGAGACATATTCCAAACAATTGCATATCATAGAAAGAGAGGGTAAATTGGGATTAGGGACAGCATACATTACCGGATTTAAATGGGCCATTGCCCGTGATTATGAATACATTTGTGAAATGGATGCCGATTTCTCACACAATCCGGCTGATCTCAACCGGCTGCACAAAGCATGTATCAAGGAAGGTGCCCAAGTGGCAATTGGATCACGATACAAATCAGGAGTAAATGTGGTTAACTGGCCAATGGGCCGTGTTCTGATGTCATATTTTGCATCGGTATACGTACGCTTTATCACCGGGATGAAAGTAATGGATACAACTGCCGGTTTCAAATGTTATCACCGCAAGGTATTAGAAACCATAAAGCTTGACAGAATCAGCTTAAAAGGATATGGTTTTCAAATAGAAATGAAGTTCTCGAGCTGGAAATACGGTTTTAAAATTGTTGAGATCCCCATCATTTTCACCGACCGTCAACAGGGTGCATCCAAAATGAGCGGAGGTATTTTTAGTGAAGCACTATGGGGTGTTATTATGATGAAAATCAGTAGTTTATTTAAGCGATATGAGGTGTAACGGGGAGGCAGGCAGTTCACCTACACTCCTTTGAATTAAAAAGTATCATGTTTCTAGTTGCTTGCTGCTTGTCTGCCTGGAACCCAAAACTCTTAAAAGAGGCTAGAAGTTAGAAATTAGAGGTGGGAAGGTTAAGGTTGAGATTATCTCGAAACACGGAACACGAAACTCAAAACTCTTAAAAAAAGAATCAAATGAAAACATTGATAAAAGACGCGACCATTATTAATGAAGGTGAAACATTTGAAGGCAGTGTATCTGTTAAAGATGCCTACATTGATAAAATATTTCGCAAAGGCGAAAAATTACCAGACGCTGACCGGGTGATAGATGCAACAGGTAACTATCTTATTCCCGGAGTCATTGATGACCAGGTGCATTTCAGAGAGCCTGGATTAACACATAAAGGCGACATCAGCACCGACTCCGGAGCAGCAGTGAGCGGTGGGGTAACTTCATTTATGGAAATGCCAAATACGAATCCCCAGACTACCACCATCGGGGCTCTAATCAACAAATTTAAAATTGCAGAGAGTGATTCCTATGCCAACTATTCATTTTACATGGGTGCCACCAATGATAACCTGAAGGAACTCCTAAAGGCAGATCCTCAAATGGTTTGCGGGATAAAAGTATTTATGGGTTCGTCCACCGGAAATATGCTGGTCGATAAAAAAGAATCGCTTGAAAATATTTTCAGAGAAGCTCCTATGCTTATTGCCACTCATTGCGAGGATGAAGAAACCATTCGTGCTAATACGGAGTATTACAGAGAAAAACATGGCGAAGACATTCCATTTCGTTTTCATCCACTGATCCGAAACACCGAAGCCTGCTATAAATCCTCTTCACTGGCCATCGAAATGGCCACAAAACATAACTCCCGGTTGCATATACTGCATCTTTCAACAGCCAAAGAATTATCCCTGCTACAAAGCAATATTGCACTCACCGAAAAAAAGATTACCGGTGAAGTATGTGTTCATCATTTATGGTTTACAGATGCCGATTACGATAAATATGGAGCCCGGATCAAATGGAACCCGGCTATCAAAAGCCCTGAAGACAGAGATGCTCTGAGAGAAGGCTTGAAAAATAATCTGCTTGATGTTGTGGCAACAGATCATGCTCCCCATACTCTGGAAGAAAAAAGCAATCCATATTTCAAAGCACCTTCAGGAGGTCCACTGGTTGAGCACTCATTAACAGCCATGCTGGAAATGGCCGGTCAGGGCATATTTACAAAAGAAATGGTGATAGATAAAATGTGCCATGCACCTGCAAAAATGTTTGCGATTGAAAAAAGAGGCTTTATACGGGAAGGTTTTTATGCCGATCTAGTGCTGATTGCTCCCAATCAGAAAAATATCATCGAAGACGCCTCTGTACATTACAAATGCAAATGGAGTCCGTTTTCGGGAACAACATTCTCTCATCGTGTTACGCATACATTTATCAATGGTCTTCCTGCTTTTGAAAACGGTCAGTTAAATGATGAAAAACATGGAATGCCGCTAAAATTTAACCGATAGAACATGATATCTTCCAAATATTTATTATCCTTTTTTTTCTTTATTGTTACATTAATTTTTACTTCCTGCGGATTTGGTGAAAAAAAGGAAACATCCTCGTCTCAGATATTCAGTCAGGGGAAAGTAATTGCTGATACCATTATATATCCGGTTGATGTGATTAATCTGGATTCAGCCGACAGATGGAAAGAAACCCGGTTGAAAAAGCTAAATCACAAAGAGCTTACCAATTTCATTTTTGATGCTTTGTACAATGGGAAAGCCACTGCCATTGATTATTACACACGTAAGCCAGTAACAATTAAAGAAATCAAAGAGATGGAAAATTCCGGAGAATTTTCCAGAAAAAAAATATCTCAATTGCAATTTGAAGAGTCCTGGTTTTTTGATCCGGAAGAAGCCCGGATGACAAAGCAGGTTCATTCAATTCTACTTGCATGGCCTGTTTTTGATAGCAGAGGAGAATTTCAAGCTTACAAAGCAGGATTTGTAGTTGAGCTTAATCATTAAAAATCAGGGATATTACTTTTTTCGTTAACTTTCTTAACATTACTGCAGCCCAGCAAATTCAAAAATATTCGAAAAATCACTCAAAAAATATTTCAGAATGAACATCAAACAATTTCATTTGTTAGAAAAGTCAGTGTTTTTATAATGTCACCTTGTATTATTGGTTGTAAATAACCCCCTTCCTCCCATCAGTCATGCCTGATGGGAATATTTACCAGAGAAATGCAAAAATATTCTTCTTCGGGAATTAGTATTTTGATCATTACTTCTTAAATTTTTCACACTCAAAAAGAAATAGCGATGGATGCATTACTTATAGTTGACATACAAAATGATTTTCTGCCAGGCGGCTCGCTTGCAGTGCCGGAGGGTGACAAAGCAATACCCATTATCAATACTTTGCAAAAAAAATTTAATCTGATTGTTGCCACACGCGACTGGCATCCGGCAAATCATGGAAGCTTTGCATCAAACCATGAAGGCCATGAAGTTGGTGATGTCATTGAGCTGGATGGTTTAGAGCAAATCCTGTGGCCGGATCACTGTGTTCAAGGCAGCCCGGGAGCCGAATTGTCACCCTTGTTGAATCAATCCCTGATCCAACGCATAATTTACAAAGGCACTGATCCCAAAGTAGATTCATACAGTGCTTTTTATGACAACGGACACCGGATACAAACAGATCTGCATGACTATTTGCAGAAAAAGGATGTTAAAAGACTGTATATAACAGGACTTGCCGCAGACGTGTGTGTTTACTTTACTGTAAAGGATGCACTGCAACTGGGATACGAAACTTTTTTGATAACAGATGCCACAAAGGGAGTAAATCTGCA
>JBEPWN010000329.1:0-3865 GCA_041642395.1 Marinilabilia sp.
GGCCAGTAGATCAATAGGTTGTTAGGTCAGTAGGTTGTTAGGCAAATAGGTCATTAGGCAAATAGGTCATTAGGCCAGTAGGGTATTAGACCAGTAGTGTGGAGCATGGGGTGAGGGGGAAATGGTGGAATGGTATTGGGTCGGTTGATTTAGATATTACTCTGCCACCGCTATGCGGTTTTGGTTTGGTAAGAGCTGGTTTGGAAGCTTTGCGTCATGGCCTCTCTCAGAATCCATAGCTTCAGCGAAGGATTACTCGGCGTTTAGGCTTTTTTAAGCGAACTATTGTATTTTTGAACATGCACGAGCTTATCTTGTTTTTAGAATAACGTAAATCAACATATTATGAGTTCAATAAAAAGTGTAGGTGTATTAACTTCGGGTGGAGATGCTCCCGGAATGAACGCTGCCATCAGGGCAGTTGTAAGAGGAGGCATTTATCATAATCTCAGGATTTTTGGTATTAAAAAAGGTTTTCAGGGTTTGATTGATGATGATATTGAAGAGTTGCAATCCAATTCTGTGAGTAATATCATTCAGGCAGGTGGTACCATACTGAAATCCGCCCGGTGTAAGGAATTCAGAACGGAAGAGGGTCGAAAAAAAGGATTTGAAAATCTTCAGAAACGCGGCATTGATGCGATGGTTGTGATTGGTGGCGATGGTACTTTTACTGGAGGCCGTATTTTTGGAGAGGAATTTAGTTATCCTGTTGTAGGGATTCCAGGTACCATCGACAATGACCTTTATGGAACCGATTACACTATAGGCTACGACACAGCTTTGAATACTGTTGTGGAGGCTGTGGATAAAATTCGCGATACCGCCACGGCACATAGTCGTCTTTTCTTTATTGAGGTTATGGGACGCGATGCAGGTTTTTTGGCTTTACGAGGAGGTATTGCATCCGGAGCGGAGGCTATTTTAGTTCCTGAAGTTAAAACCGATTATGCTCAGTTGGATAATTTTCTTAGAAGTGGATTTAAAAAGAGCAAAACCAGTAGTATTGTACTTGTTGCCGAAGGAGATGAAGTAGGAGGAGCCATTAAGATTTCGGAAAAGGTAAAGAAAGAACATCCCGAATATGATGTGAAGGTTACCATTCTTGGACATCTTCAGCGTGGAGGATCACCAACTGCCTTTGACCGGGTGAGTGCCAGCCGTATGGGCGTTTCCGCTATAGAAGCTCTTCTGGATAATCAGAAAAGTATAATGGTAGGATTGGCCAATGGTCAGACTGTTTTTACCCCGTTTAGCCAAACCTTGAAGAATAAAAAAGCTTTGAACCCCCAATTACTGGAACTTACTCAGATATTGTCGATATAATGAAGGCCTTAAATGTCGCCACTCTTCACAATTTGAGTCTGGGTTTTCTTTAAACCTAAAATCCGCAAATCAGGGCTTGACTAAATGATATACAGCGAGTTGATTAACCTTTGTTTTTTCAAGTCAAACCCTGACTATCACCAATTACATTTAGTGTTGCGGTAATTCCGGGTTAAACGTTAAATTGCTTGCTGGCCATTTCAGTAGAGCTAGAAAAACTTTTCATGAACTACCTGGCACATCTTTATCTCTCGGGTGATGATCCCCGGTTGCTTGTAGGAAATTTCATTGGTGATTACGTAAAAGGAAACCGGTTTACACGGTATTCCGGATCTATGCAAACAGGGATTCTTCTGCATCGGCATATCGACACTTTTACTGATAAACACCCTGTATTCCGGCAAAGTTCAGCGTTGTTTAAAGAGGGATACAAACGCTATGCAGGGGTTGTATGTGATATAATTTACGATCATTTGCTGGCGGTAAACTGGGAAAAATACTCCCAGACAGACTTGCATTCATTTGTTAGCCGATCGCACCGCATTTTAATGCGTCACTATTTTGGATTGCCCGGACAAGTAAAACAATTTCTTCCTTTCCTTATAAAAAGCAGGCGGCTCGAAACATATCAAAATCTGGAGGGAATTGAAAAAACGTTGAGAATTATGTCTTCTCATTCGTCATTGCCTGATGAAACTGCTTTTGCTATGAAGATTATTACGAACCATTACGATAAGCTTCAACAGCAATTTACAGAGTTTATGCCTGAAGTTATTGTATTTTCGAAAGCATTCCGGGCTTCACCTGGAGATTTTTATAGCCTTGATCATCCGGTTGTTTCCTGATAAATCTTGTTTTAATTCAACCTCCGAAAAACCATGTTTTTTAAGAAGTGTTTTTATTTCTACTCCAAAGTCACGGTTAATCTCAAAAAATAACATCCCTTTTTCCTTCAGTGCCAGGCTGGCAAATTGGGTAATTTTTCTATAAAATAACAGAGGATCTTCATCACTCACAAAAAGAGCCAGATGAGGCTCATAATCCAGTACATTGGGTTTCACCATAATTTTCTCCGAATTTCTTACATAGGGGGGATTGCTGACAATTATATCATAGTATTCATTAATGGCGGGCGTAACATTCAGAATATCTGTTTTTTGAAATAATACATTTACTTTGTTTTTATCAGCATTCCTGGTGGCTGTGTGGAGTGCTTCGTCAGAAATATCCCATGCTGAAACTTTCGCTTCAGGAAGATGTTTTGCTATTGAGATAGCGATACATCCTGTGCCTGTTCCTATATCCAGAATACGAATTGATTTTTTGGGATCGGTGCTATGAAGGACCCACTCAACCAGCTCCTCTGTTTCGGGGCGGGGAACAAGAACCGATGGATTGACATCAAAAGGCATACTGAAAAATTCGGTTTCCCCAATAATGTATTGGATCGGTTCGTGTTTTTTTAATCTTTCAATGGCGATTTCAATGAATAAGTGGTCCGAAAGGCTTAATTTTGTCTGATCATTCATCATCATATCGGTTTTTGACCAGCCATGAAGGTGCTCGAAAATGAGCCAGCCCAGATGAAATGCTTCCTGTGAAGAGTATATTCCGGAAAGTTCATCACTGAATTGTTTGACAATATCTTTTACTGTAGGCAACATGGTGCTTAGATTTTAAAACTGTAAAAATAGGAACATGCAGGCACAAAGCCAAGATAATAAATACATGCATAGGTGTCTTGATCTGGCAGGTATGGCAGAAGGAAACACATATCCCAATCCCATGGTGGGATGTGTCATTGTTCATAACGGGCGTATTATTGGTGAAGGTTATCATTGTAAGGCCGGTGAGCCTCATGCTGAGGTGAATGCCATAAATGCTGTGAAAGATCAAAGTCTGCTTGAAGAGGCTACCTTGTATGTCAATCTTGAGCCTTGTGCCCATTATGGAAAAACACCTCCATGCTCCTTACTGATCCGGCAAAAAAAGATTCCACGTGTTGTGGTGGGGTGTACAGACACATTTTCTGAAGTGGCGGGTCGTGGCATTGAAATGCTTCGGGCTTCCAATGTGGATGTGCAGGTTGGGATCTTAGAGCAAGAGAGCCGGGAGCTGAACCGCCGTTTTTTTACCTTTCATGAGAAAAAACGGCCCTATATCATGTTAAAATGGGCCCAGACGCGGGATGGATTCTTGGATGTCGACCGCACTCTTCTGAATGAAGTGCGTCCTACCTGGATTACCGATGACTGGGCCCGGCGAATGGTGCATAAGTGGCGAAGCACTGAGCCTTCAATTCTTGTAGGAACGCTTACCGCTCTAAAAGACAATCCTTCATTGACGGTGCGCGACTGGTCGGGGCAAAATCCTCTGCGACTGGTTCTCGACCGGTTTGGAAAACTCCCGCATACACTTACTTTGTTTAATGGAGACACTCCCACTCTCGTTTTTTCCGAAGAGGGAACACCAGTGGTTGATAATGTGGCGACAGTTTATCTCAAACCTGATGAAAATCCCCTTATCGCGATGCTTGGGG
>JBEPWN010000330.1:0-3864 GCA_041642395.1 Marinilabilia sp.
TTATAATTGTTAAGCCAACTGAATACAACCATGCACTGCGAAACCCCCTAAAAGGATTTACGACCAATGGCATATACGATCATCCCTGGGCTACAATTGCACATACCTACATAAAATGGAATGAATTGGAAAATCATGAATCAGATGGTATAGAGGAAATTAAACGGGTGTGCAACGAAAAATGGCAAGGTATTGAAGAGAAAAATATAAAAGTGATTCCAAGGGTTTATTTACACTACAGTGATGACCAAAAACACTGGCCTGTTGATATGCAGCAGGACGATTACACCAGTGAGCAGTTCCAGGAAAGGGTCGTAAGGTTGATAAAACGGCTTGGAGAATGTTGGGACAACGATCCGCGTGTGGCCTTTGTCGAAATGGCAATATTTGGCCAATGGGGTGAACACCATTCTCCTGCACCAACCCCCGAAATGCAGAAATTGGTTGGAGATGCTTTCAATGAAGCCTTTAAAAACAAAAAAGTTTCAGTCCGACATAACTGGGAGGAGTTTACTGAACATCCATTTGGCGAATACTGGGACTCATGGGCACATTACGACCAGATGTGGCGGCATGGGAACAGCATCCGGCAATTAAATCATGAAGGGCGCTATCTCGAAAATTATGTGGGTGGAGAAGTGGCTTACAATTGGGGAAATGGTGGTACTCAGCCCGGAGCTTCACCCACGGCAAGTGTTGCAGAAGCAAAACATCGAAATTTTGTTATTAATTCCATTCGTTGGCTGCATTGTACCCAACTCCGCTGGATTGAAAATTATAATCAGAACAACCCAGAGGCAGTCAGGGGAGCAGAAGAAATCCAGAAAGTTTTTGGATACCGGTTCGAACTGGATGAAGTAAGGTTTTCATTTGGAGATTCCTTGAATGTAGCTTTTGATTTAACAAATACTGCATCGGCGCCATTTTATTACGACTGGCCGGTTGAGGTGGCGCTGCTCGATGTTAAAAACCGTAAACCGGTTTGGAAAGCAATTTTTAATGATGCAGATATACGGGAATGGTTGCCCGGAGAAAACTGGACAGATCCTGATTGGAAGCCGGTTGGCGGATGGTCAGAATTTGTACCCGATATGAACTGGAATGCAGCGGGTAATGGCAGATGGAAAAATCCACCCCAAATAAATAGTGTAAAAGAAAGTTTCCAGGTGGATATTCCAAAAGCAACATATATTCTCTCACTGGCAATTCTCGATCCTGCCGGTAATTTGCCAAGCCTTCGGTTTGCAACTGCCAATTATATAAAAGGTGGCAGGCATCCCGTTGGAATGGTGGATGTCAAAAAAAACAAATGTTATGCTTTGCCAGCCGATTTTAACTTTGATGATCCCAAAGAAGATAAATCATTAAATTACCTGTTGGATCCAGAATTACATTAAATTCAATTTAAAAGAGACGTTATGAAAAAGCTACAGCTTATTTCCCTTGCAATGTTACTGCTCAATGTATTAAATGCACAACATTCAGCAAACACTCCGGGCCGCAAAAATGCTGATGCTGAAGGACTTTACGCCTTGTGGTATAAAAATAAAGAAAATCCGGAGCTGTATTTGAATCAACCTTATATAATCGGAGGGCAGATGGTTTTTCAATGGAAAGATCTTGAACCTGAAAAAGGACAATATGATTTTTCTGCAATAGCTAATGAATTGGCTAAATACAGTAAAATGGGAATTTATACCACCATCCAGATAAACGGCAATCTGAAACCAGACTGGCTCTATGAAGAAGTACCTTACCATCCGGAAAAGTTTTCTGTACAAATAAGAGATAAAGAAGGTAGCCTGATGTTTTGGCATCCCTTGCATAAAGAGGCGTATTTTGATTTATTAAGCGCTTTTGCCAATTTCATTAAAAACAATGAGGCAGGGAATTATTTATTGGGAATCCGGCAAAATTTCAATGGACTTGGTACGGAACATGTGCATGTTCCTGTGGAAAAAACAGATCTTACAGAATGGATTATACCTGCCGGTTCAGATGGGTCAATTGAATTGCACGAGTGGTCTCCTGAAATAATGGAACAATACCGGGAATTTGTACTGGATTCGTATATTGAGTTGTTTTCTGACTTCATAAATGTGTTTGTAAGAAACACAATTCATCCGGATTTGGAAGCAAAGTACAAGGATGAATTTGCAAGTGGTAAACTTTGTTGGTTTCATACCTCCAGCGAGGTGGAGCCCCGGGCAAGTTCAGGAGAGATTAAATATATAAGGTTTTACGATTATTGTCGCAGTGGTCAGACTGTGGCTTATGCAGAACCCTGGGCATCGGCATGGGGGCACCATGGAGGCAAAACCGACGACCGGTGGTGCAGTCCTCCCCAATGGTTTTACTGGACCCAACTCTTTAACCTGCATTGTGGAGTATCTTATATTGGGATTTATTCTACCGATATGCAGGTGGCCATAGATGGTACTTACGACAGCCATGATGTGCATTATACCGATGATGAGGATCATACTTATCAAAAAGAATTTTTGGCTGTTTTGAATTTTGCAAAAGAATATGTAGGTAAACAGGATGAACCATCCCAGTCACCAGGGGCATGGGTCGCTTTTCGGGAAAATAATATGGTGCTGGCAGCCAATGGTATTTCAGAAGAAAACCGGATGTTATCAACATTTACCGGGGACTATAATTTTTTGATGGAACGTATATCTGATGACAGTTATGGACAGGGAATAACAAATGTGGGGCCGGATAACCAGCGATATGGCGCCTGGTGCAGGGTGCTGCCTGCCGGTAAACAAATGAAATTACGCATTAACGGGAAATTTCTGGAGAGCTGCAAAAATCTTCCGCTTTCAGTTACCGTGACGTATTATGATGCAAAAGGTAAAAGTTTTGATGTTTTGATGAATGGTAAATCGTATTCTGCCAAATGTCAGGGGCAGGATAAATGGAAAAAGGCAACATTTAATGTTGAAAGCATAAAAGCCCCTGATGCCGATGCACATATAGTCATTCAAAACGGGAATGAAGACTGCTACCTTCATATGGTTGAGGTAAAGCGTCAGCTCTGAAAGTTGGTACGTCAGGAATACAATAAGGATATTAAAAAATAAACAAATGAGTTTGAAAATGAATTATTTAACAGCTATTGCCTTTTTTGTGTTGTTTTTGACTGTCCTCCCAAACAAAACTGCAGCACAAGGCTCAATTGACAGGTCATCACCCCTTTTAGGCTGGAACAGCTACGATTGCTACGGCAGCCACATCAATGAAGAACTCACCCTTGAAAACCTGGATGCATTCATTGAAAAGTTAAAACCATACGGGTATGAATATTTTGTGCTGGATGCCGGGTGGTATCGTCACTATGATCTGAAATCCGGCGAAAACTGGCCAACAAATGGCGATGAAGCTCATCTTAATATAGATGAATATGGAAGGTTCATCCCTTCCGAAGTGTTATTTCCGAATGGGTTAACAGAAATTATTAACAAAGCCCATAAACATGGCATTAAGTTCGGGTTGCACATGATGCGTGGAATTCCCCGCGAAGCGGTGGAGAAAGATTTTCCTGTAAAAGGAACAAATTATTCGGCTAAAGATATTGCCAATGTGAACGATACCTGCAATTGGAGTTCTCTAATGTATGGTGTTGATATGGATAAACCCGGGGCGCAGGAATATTATAACAGTGTTATGGAATTAATGGCCGGTTGGGGAGTTGACTTTGTAAAATACGACGACATTGTACATAAACCCCGTGAAATAAATGCAGTTGCCGATGCGATGGAAAAAACCGGACGTAACATTGTTTTAAGTATTTCTCCCGGGGATGATATTAACCCTGAATATTATTCAACCTACGCACGGGCCGATATGATTCGTATT
>JBEPWN010000331.1:0-3608 GCA_041642395.1 Marinilabilia sp.
GTTATGATATGACCCTTTCAAATTTGGCCGGACACAGTGGTGGTTCCAATGAATTTTCCCTGATATTCAGATTTTCTACAAGTGGATCTAATAACTCGCCCCGTGGTGCCATTCCATGTGCCGAATCGGGTAATGACTGGCTGCCCAATAAATCGAGTGGGCGTGGTGGCAGAAGGGCTGTGTTTTAAGGATGGTGAAATGGTAGGATGGTGAGAAGGTTGGAAGGTGAAAAAGGCATGGGGCATGGGGCATGGAGAAAAAAAGGGTGAAAGGGTAGGATGGTGAGGGGTGAGACACAATAGAATTTTAGAATCAAAAGTACGTTGAAAAAAGCCAAAACGCAGAAGGCCTGTTTGCCGTTTTATATATTGACAATTTTGAATTCTTACGAGAAGATTGCTTCGTTTCACTACCAATGACAGGTCATTTCGAACGTAGTGAAGCAATCTTTGGCTAACGTCGTTCCACCTCACGGTATTTCATCAATAATTCATTTTCATCAATAATATCGGAGGTGTCTTCCCCTGTTTTCCCCAATTCTGTAATCGCTGCATCAAAAACGCTTGTGCGACTATAAAAGTGATCATGTGCGTAATTGAGATATTTTATTACCCTGAAAGCATTGAATACACCGAAAAATCGCTTTACAAACGTCTTTTTGCTGTTGCTGTTTTGTTGGATGTTGAGCAATTCTTCTTTGAAATCTGTATTGAGCAGAAAACTTCTCAACGGACCTGTTAACTGATAGGTCCATTCTTCAAAATTTTCGGGAGAAAGATCGGAGAGTTCTTCGGCACGCGAAAAGAAGCCCTTCATATCTTCAAATGCTTTTGGATTGTAAGTATTACCTTGTTTTCTGGTCCCATCAACATGCTGTTGGATGCTTGCTCCTGTGCCAAAAATAACGCGATAGGAAGGCCGCGGTGACGGAAAAACGGTTGTGTTTTTTATTTCCCCGAATCCACCAAGCGGAATAAGTTTTTGCAGGAAATAGAAGTCCTCACCTGCTTGTTTCTTTGACATTCCACCGGACTGAACATATTTTATAGCACGAAAGGCCATACAGGAGCCCATAGTATGAAAAGAATAAGGGAAGCCGGCTTGTTGCAGGGCAAGCCGGTAATATCGCAAATGCAGTTCGTAAAGCACTATGGCTTCGTATATCTGAGGTGCAAAAGCTTTGCCTTCAGTTGGATGTTCGAAATGGACAATAGCGCCCTGATGATCTGTGTTGCTGAACCATTTTTCAATGGCTGTAAAGTAGTTGGAGGCAACCGGCGAATCTGCATCAAGGCATACAAGAATGCCTTCGGGATCTTCAATTTTCAAGAATCGTCTGGTAGCCTCATCCAATCCGGTTTTTCTTGCCAATCCGGCTCCGAAATGCTTTTTTCTTAAGTTATAGGCTTCAAGAGCATATATGGTTAGCCAAGGAGGAAGTCCTTGTTCTATAAAATTAGTGATGTTTTTCCGGCTGGATTCCTGTTCTTTAATAACCGCCGGGTTATCTGCTTCGGATGAGTTTAATACAATAATTACTTCTACACTGCTTTCAGGGGCATCGCATTTCAGCAATGAACTAAGTGTCTGAAAAAGTAATTCGCCTTCCCTGTATGCCGGAATCACTACAATAACTCCCACATCCTCTGATGGCGGATGTTCTATTCTGAACCGGGGCTGATGTTTTGTCAGATAATGATCTAGCAGTTTGATGGACTTTTCTGACGTTGGCATGAGCTGTGGGGGATATATTAATCATCCATAAACCTGTTGATTGGCAGGTTTTAATTTTCCCTGGTCTGATCGTATCGGTCATTCAGGATGGCTGCCACGTCAGATGTAATATTCAGCGCATCATGTGCAAAAAGAACATTGTCACCCATCGTATTACTTAAAACAAGTTTTAAAGGATGCTTTTGGGTGTATTCTTTCAAAAAGTTGGTTATGGTATCCCGCAATTCGTCGTTCATGATATTTTGCTGCTTCATCAGATCATTTGAAAGCTGATTATTCAATTCCTGCAGTTCCTGCTCTTTCTGACGCAATCGTTTTTCTTCGTTTTGTGCGCGTTCAAGACTTAAAAAACCATTGTTTTGAACTTTTCTCTGAAAAGCTCGCATGTCATCCTGGAATATACGAACCCGCTCATTGAAATTTGCTCGTGACGACTCTTCTTTCTTCAGCATTTCTTCGTTCAAAGACTGCGCATATTTATAGTTGATGAGCAATGAATCTGTGTTGATATAAGCTATTGGATAATTCTGAACTTGTTCTATACTGGTTGACCCGTCTTTATTAATTTCGGGAGTTTGGTCAGACAAAACAAGAAAAAAGAGAATGCCTACTGCAACAAGCAGAATGGCGTTGATGACAATCGATAGATTTTTCATACTTAATCCCGTGCAAAATAAAATTTAATTGTTTGGTTTTAACGACGACAAATATAACTGTATTGTTAAAATATAAAAAGGTTATGCGAAAATTTTGATGGAATGATTCCGGTTAATTTCTGCATCCTGACAGGTGTCAGATATTTGAATGTTGATTATCAGATAAAGAGATACATGATTTTTGATATCATAGTATTGATGCTGTATTGTTGCTGTCAGGTAAATTTTCTGAAACTGACATAGCCATCAAGCACAGCTGATATGGCAATGAAAATTATCCAGTATGAACGGCCCATATAAATGGAAAATATGGCAATCGTTAAAAAAACTGCACTTACCATCAATACTCCGTTGATTCTTTTACGAGCATCAGGAGCAATTATAAAATTAAAAATACGAATTCCTAAAACGGGTATTATTCCGGCAAATAACATCCATTCTGCTCCTGAAATGTTTGACAGGTGCAGGATTATGCCAGCTAAAATTAAAGTCATACCGGCATAGTAAAGTCCGCTTAAAAAACGGTAAAAACCCATAGTGCGTCTGTTTGGTTTGGTTAAATCAGGATGATTGGTTTAGTAAATGTTTTTATTGTCAATTCAAATCTTTTGCTCCACCGAAAGGGTGTCATTGGTAGTGCTTGATGCTTCGGAACCGGAATCGCTCAATTTGGGTAATATTTATTTTTCAATGATAACAAAAATATCTTCATCGGGCTTTTTCATCAGATATTGTTCGCGTGCAAACTTTTCCAAATTTTCAGGGTCGCTTTGAAGTTCTTGCATTCGGTTTTTATTGTTGGTGATTTCCTGGCGATAATGAATTTTTTGCCTTTCCAGCTCATGTATGCGGTTTGCCAATTCATGTCTTTCTACCAAATTGTTTTGATCAAAAAAACCAACCCATACAAAAAATGCCATAAATGTTAATACATAACGATTACGCAATAATGGCATGATCAATTTCAAGGTTTCTCTTAAGGTCATATCCCTGATTTTTGGACTTGCATCAGACAAATGTAATTATTTTTGCGGATAATGACAATTGACAGTGGGTTTCCCCGAGTAACCGGATATCTTAGGATTTTGTTTATGCAATAACTAATATTCAGTGGGAGATTTAATCCACATGAAGATTGCTTCGTTTCACTCGCAATGACCCGATTCTTTTTGATTTGCAGTAAGTGGGCGGGGTTGTTTTTCGGCATCGCCGAAAAAC
>JBEPWN010000331.1:3618-3860 GCA_041642395.1 Marinilabilia sp.
CCGAAAAACAACCCCGCCCACTTACAATAATTATGCGCAAATACCCGTCATTGCGAGTGCCTACCCCAATTGAATTTTGGGGCATAATGTTTACATGACAGAACTGGTAGGTACCTGAAAGGGGCCAATTTGAATAACCCCGGGTGGAAAACCCGGGGTAAGCTTTGATGTTTTGGTTAATGGCAATGCATCGTTAATATTTTCTTAAAGACTTGTAAAAGAATTGTTTAAGGCCAAAGTGT
>JBEPWN010000332.1:0-3849 GCA_041642395.1 Marinilabilia sp.
CTGAAATACCCATTTTCATAAACGATCTCCACCGAAAGGCCGTCAAATTTGGGTTCCAGCATAAACTCAGGGGATCCGGATTTGGTATAATCCTTTATAAATTTTACAAAACCACTGACCTCTTCTTTTTTTTCAGAAGAATTCAAACTCAGCATCGAAGCACGGTGCTTTCGCTTCTTCAGTTCATCTATGGGGGGAGCACCCACTTTCCTGGTTGGTGAAATATCCGAATCAAACCTGGGGAACTTATTTTCCAGCTTTTGGAGTCGCTGAAATAATTCGTCATAAGCCCGGTCCGAAACAACAGGATCATTATCGATGTAATATTTATGATTATGGTATTCGATGGCTTCACGCAGTTGCTCAATTTCTTCACCAGCCTGCTGAACAGATAGTTTATCCAAATCCTTAAAATCGGGAAAAGGAGTCTTTCTAAAAGGATTTTCACTCATGACTGCTGAATTATTGATTGGATTGCTGACAGTCCGGGCAATAATAACCGGTCCGGCCTGACACGCTTATTTTTTGAATCTCCCCATTGCAACGGGGGCATTTATTACCCTCTTTCCGATGCGGAAGCAGGAAACTGTCGGGAAACCGGGATACATCGGCCTGTTTTTCAATGGCAGTTTCCAACACATGCATCATCTGATCATACAGTTCTTCTGCCTGTTGACTGGAAAGTTTTTTGGCTTTGAACCGGGGATTAAGCTTCGACTGAAAAAGAATTTCATCGGAATAAATATTACCAATTCCTGAAATCAGGGATTGATCCATCAAAAAACTCTTTATTCCGGAATTGCTGTTTTTCAACTTTTCCAAAAATTCTTCTTTACTGATTTGCATGGCATCGGGCCCAAGTCCGGATTTTTTAATGTATTCATCGATATCCTCTGCAACATCGATCCGGCCCAGTTTCCTTTTGCTTATATAATACAATGCATCCTCATTCTCCATATTAAATACACATTGCGCATAATCGGGTGCATTATCACCATTCTTTGCATATTGCAGCTCTCCCGTCATTCCGAAATGCATGACAAGAGCCTGATTTTTACCGACCTTTAAAAAAAGATGCTTTCCACGGCGGGAAATATCTTCAATTTTTTTATCCTCAAGAAAAGATTTTAATTCTGACTGACTGACATTCAAAACTTTTGTTCCTTTTACCTCAGTGGATTTCACTTTGGCATTTTTGGCTTTACCGGCCTCTTTCTTAAAGATTTCAACATCCGGAAGTTCAGGCATAATATTCGAAATTAGTTGATGAGACAATCTGAATGCAGCACACAAAATATGAAACGGAAGCCGGCGGAAACAGTTACTGCCCGCTTAACTTCCGTGTTCAGGTTGTATTCAATGCATCATAAAAGTGAAGAGGTCATTCCCATTCAATGCTGAAAAAGAATTTAACAAAGCGGAATTGGTTGTTACGGCACCTATCCAACCGTAATTTCATCAACTACGTCAACCACACCACTGCTATAAGTGGCGATATCTATGATGCTTCGTTTGATCATAGGGTACCGCACATTCCCGGTCAAAGTAGCAACTCCCTGATTCACACTTACACGAATTTTCTCCTGATCTATCAGCGGGTCCCGCTCCAATTGCCGTTTGATGTCATTTTCAACATCAATGTCTATAAATGATTTACGGGGAAGAACAGTGAGATCATTATTCACTCCCATTACACCGGATGAAGAACTGGCAATAGCCTCAGCCATCCCTTTCTCCCAGTAGGAATAAACATTTCCTGATAGCGTTACAATGCCCTCTCTGCTTTTTACATCGATATCTTTGGCATTAATCTGGGAATTCCACTTTAACTGAGATTCGATGTTACTGACAATCTCTTCATCCGTACGCACAAGCATTTCGGGGGGAAACACAACTTCCAGCATATTGCTCACCCGTTTTATGCCATCGACCATTAAAGCTTCATTTTCAGCAGTCATTTTAGCAGAATAACTGGCAACACTACCATCTAATGTAGCGATGTCTCCATCCACAGTTACATTCACTTCATTTGCATCAACACTGTTGTTCCATGCCAATCTCTCAACAATTTCCTGTTTTTTAGTTTCATCTGTAGTCATACCAATGGTTTTTAGTCATTAAAAACTATATTCTCTTTGTAATTTGTGCATTTGAAAGACTTCATATTTAATTTAAATAAACATCCATCGAATGTCAATTAATTAGTATCTGTCCATAAAGTATCACTTGCTTCGTTACGCTTGCCGCCAAAATACTCATTTCGACAAGCTCAATGCATCGCATTTACTCAAGTAAACTCCGCATTTCCGGGAAGGGCAAGCCTCGCAATTGGCACTTTCTAAACAGACACACATATTGTGAATATTTTTAAGACTTTATAGACGGGCCCTAATTACGCAGGACAACATCCTGAGCTGAAAACCGCCTGGAAATATTTCCCGAAACAGCAAAAATGAAAATAACTCAACGCATTATTATGTATGAGATTCTCTTCAACAAATCATCCCGATTATACTATGCACTTTTCATTATTTCATCTTAAATTAAAGAGTGTTGGTTTATACAATAGACCGTTAGGTTGGTAGGTCAGTAGATTAGCAGTTTTTGTATGATGCTGACATACCACGTTTTAGAAACCAAAATCCATTTGTGTTAAACAATAGAAATACAAAGTATTGCAAAAGAATTTATTGCTGACATACAAAAATCAATTAGTATGAAACGACTTGAAAACAAATATGCAGTCATCACAGGAGCTGCAGGCGGCATTGGAAAGGCTGTCGCCAAAGAATTTCTTGACGAGGGCGCAAAAGTATTATTGATCGATCTGAGCGATGATGATCTTCATAAAACGGCTGATGAATTAAACAGTGACAATGTTTTTTACATGGCGGCAGATGTCAGCCAGGAAGTGGATGTGATAAAATATTCGCAAAGCGTCAAACAACTGTTCGGAAGGCTGGACGTATTCTTTAATAATGCCGGCATTGAAGGGGAAGTAAAACCCATATCAGATCATTCAACCGAGATGTTTGATAAAATAATGGCTGTAAATGTAAAGGGAGTATGGCTCGGCATTAAACACATCGCTCCCTTTATGGACAAAGGCGGAAGCATCATTAACACCTCGTCTGTAGCCGGTGTCATGGGCATGGCAAATCAAAGCGCCTATGTTGCCAGCAAACATGCAGTTACCGGCATCAGCAAAACAGCCGCACTGGAGTTGGCAGACAGAAACATAAGGGTAAACAGCATTCACCCGGCACCGGTTGAAAACAGAATGATGCGATCCGTTGAAAAAGAGATAAACCCCTATTCTTCTGAAGAAGCCAAATCAAGCTTTGAGGAAATGATCCCGCTGAACAGATATGCAACAAACACTGAGATTGCCAAACTGGTGGTTTTTCTGGCGAGCGATGAAAGTTCTTATATCACCGGAACTGCCATTCCTATAGATGGGGGAATGACAACCGGGTAACCCGGATGTCAGCATTATTTTAATCCGGTAGAACTTGATTTACTCCGGCTTTTGGCTTATTTTTTATTCGTATATGTGTAAAGGGTATGAAAATAAGCCATTGAATTTGATTTTTCAATTAAAATAAATCGTTGTTTAATTTAAAATTTAATATTATGAAAATGGTAAAAGTGATTGAAGTTATTGGAACTTCAGACAAAGGTTTTACAGAAGCAACAGAACATGCCGTAGCAGAAGCATCCAAAACAGTTAAGAACATTAAATCTATTTATGTGAAAAACATGAATGCAAATGTGGAAAACAATAAAATTGTTTCCTATGCTGTTAATGCTAAAATATCCTTCGAAATTGAATAAATTCCGAATGGATGA
>JBEPWN010000333.1:0-3845 GCA_041642395.1 Marinilabilia sp.
GCCCTCTTCCTAACTCTTCTTCTTTCAGCGAAGGGTCTGTCTTTGCGAGGGCTATGCCCGAAGCAATCTCCCATGATACACGCACCTTAAAACTACAGTCGGTCATAATGGTAAGAGGTTGTCTTTCAATATGATACAATCCATATAATATCTAACATCTAAAAATCTAACGTTCTATTGGATCTAAATATCGTCCATCTTAATAATCCCATTCAAAATTGCATAAACGGTAAGACCGGAAACTGTTTTAATATCCAGTTTACGGGTTATGTTTTTACGGTGGGAAATGACAGTATGAGTGCTGATAAATAGTTTGGATGCGATTTCCTTATTGGTATGTCCCAATGCCACGTGTTTCAGAATAAGTTTTTCACGGGGTGTCAGTTCTTCTGTCTCTTCTTTGTTCCCGTTTTTTGCTTCGTATTGTTGCAGATGATGGGTCAATTTATCTGTCAGTTTGTTTTTTGTATCAAAAACCGAGATCTGGTGTGAAGGACTGTTTTCCGGTAATGGCGTGTTTATAATGTATATAATGCGGGCTTTGTCGTGGAGTATGGACAGTAGTTCTTCATGTGCAACAGATAGTGATATGCCCGAATTTAACAAAAGAATATCTGGATTGTACTCCTTCAAAGTCAACATAATGGTGTCAGGATGACCCGCCGCTTTCAATTCTGTTACACCGTTGGTATGTTCCAGCAGGCTTATCAATCCTTTACGAACAAGATAGGATGTTTCTGCAATCAATACTTTGGCCATAGTTTTCTATTCGCGGAAAAATTTTTTATGAAATTCTTCTTCCAGTTTGATAACCTTTGGAATCAATACATTTTCTTCAAGTATGGTGTGATCATTAAGATCATTTCCCAGTCTGAATATTTCTATCAGCACATTGGTGAAGATGCAATTATCGTCAGGGGGGGCCAGATATTTGAGTAAAATATTGCGCATGTCGGCCAGTTTTTCTTCCAGATCACTGTGCTCTTCCAGGAAGTCACGGATGGTATAGCCTTGGGCTGTTTTCAAAAAAACCGGATCAGGTCTGTCTTTATTAAGGTTTTCTTCCAGCTGCAGGATGTATGGAAAAATTTTGTTTTCCTCCAGCTCAATGTGTGAAGAAAATTCGGTGATGTATTCTCTGAAAAACTGAAGCATCAGCTTCATGTTATGACTGCCGGAATGATCATTGGTTTCCATTTGCACAATTTCGGCCTCTATTCTGGGTATTTGATAATCCAGATAGCAAGAATGAGTGCTGCGCAGGTATTTTACCAACCATTTTACAGGATGTTGTGAAAGGGTTTCACCCGGGAAAAAATCGCGCTCATGAAACCACTTTGAGAGACTAAGAAAAAAATCGAGATCGATACCTTCTTCCTGGCAGATCGTCTTTATGCTTTTGTCTTTAAACCCGAAAGGTATTTTAAGTCGTTGCAGTACGGCCAGCAATTCAAAATCTGACTGCACCAGATCCGACATTTTCATGGATGGCTGGATGTGCATCTTTCGTTCTTTTTGATGGTGTCTGTAAAACTGCCGCATGACAACTTATGGACAGACATTATTTAGATTGAATAAACACAAAGATATAAAATAAAATAGCAGAGACAATCCATAGATTATCTCTGCGTCTAATCCGTACCCGTTTATTAAAGTGGGAAAACAGTTTGTCAGTCATGTGTCTGGTCAGAAGTATCAGTTGCGTGGCGACAAGCGTTGAGTTTACTCTGAACCTTTTGGGAAGTAAATGGTACTTTATGGACAAACACCAATTATTTTTTCCTAAAGAACACATTGATCGGGACTCCTGAAAAATCCCATTTTTCTCTCATCTTATTTTCAATAAACCGCTTGTATGGATCTTTAATGTATTGCGGCAGATTACAGAAAAAAGCAAACGAAGGAACAGATGTGGGAAGCTGGGTGATGTATTTCACTTTGATGTACTTCCCTTTGTTAGCAGGGGGAGGAGTGTGTTCAATGATGGGGAGCATATGCTCGTTCAGTTTGGAAGTGGTAATTTTACGTGATTTATTTTCATATACCACTAATGCTTCTTCCAGAGCCTTCAGAATACGTTTTTTCTCGGTGGCTGAGGTGAAAATAACCGGATAATCAGTATATGGTGCAGTCTGCGACCGAAGTTCGGCTTCAAATTCTTTGGCAGTATTGCTCTCTTTTTCCATCAGGTCCCACTTATTTACCAGCACTACAACTCCTTTGCGGTTGCGTTCTATCAGACTGAAAATTTTGTGATCCTGCCCTTCAAATCCTCTCGTGGCGTCAATCATCAACAGACAAACATCGGAATTTTCAATCGCCCGGATGGCGCGCATCACTGAATAAAATTCGAGGTTCTCATGCACCTTGGTCTTTTTCCGGATTCCGGCCGTATCTACCAGGAAAAAATCATGACCAAATTGATTGTAACGGGTGAAAATGCTATCGCGAGTCGTTCCTGCTGTTTCGGTAACAATATTTCGTTCCTCGCCGATCAGTGCATTGATGAGCGAGGATTTACCTGCATTTGGCCTACCGACTACTGTAAAGCGGGGTAAATCTATTTCTTCTTCCTGATCTTGATCAGGCAAAACTTTTACCAAATGATCAAGTAACTCTCCGGTGCCGGCTCCATTGATGGCTGAAATGGCAAAGAGCTCATTCAGGCCCATTGCATAAAAATAAGAAGCTTCGGAAATGAGTTGGTTGTTATCGACTTTATTTACTGCGATAATAACATTTTTTGCTTTTTTACGCAGAACTTCAGCAACGGCTTCATCATAATCGGTAATGCCGGTGGTAACATCCACTACAAATAGAATGATATCAGCTTCTTCAATCGCAATAAGTACTTGATCGCGTATAGCATCTTCAAATTGATCTTCCGAATTAACGGCATACCCACCGGTGTCCACCACTGAAAATCGTTTGCCGTTCCATTCTGATTTTCCATAGATACGGTCGCGGGTTACCCCGCTGATTTCGTCCACTATCGCCTGGCGCGATTCTGTGAGCCTGTTAAATAGTGTCGATTTGCCTACATTTGGCCGTCCTACTATGGCAACAATATTACTCATGATATTTAATTGTATTTTGTTTTGTAATTCTATGATAAAACAGTTCGTTCAACAATTGCAATGCTTTGTATTACAATTGTTTAATGTCGAACCATCTTTCTAATTTCTAACCCCTATGATCCATCTGGTCATTGACAACTGCTTATTGTTCATTGATCATTGAAAACTGTTTATTGAAAACTGATAACTGTTCATTGATCATTGGTCATTGATCATTGATCATTGGTCATTGCTAATGTTCGTACCCGAAATTTTTCAAAAACCTGTCCTGGTCGCGCCAGTCTTTTGATACTTTCACGTAAAGTTCCAGATAAACTTTTTTGCCCAGAAATACTTCTATTTCCCTTCGGGCATCAATGCCAAGCTTTTTCAATGCTTTTCCCTGATGACCGATGATAATTCCCTTTTGCGAATCGCGTGTTACATGTATGATGCAGCGAATGTCGGTATGTTTGGGACCTTCTTTAAATTCCTCCACTTCCATTTCCACCGAATAAGGTATTTCCTTCTGGTAGTTGAGAAGGATTTTTTCCCGAATGATCTCTGAAACAAAAAATCGTTCAGGTTTGTCGGTCAATGCATCTTTGTCGAAATAAGGAGGCGACTCAGGCAGCATTTCCAATATGCGGTCGAATAAGTTTTGAATGTTAAACTTATGAAGTGCTGACATTGGGAAAATTTCGGCTTTGGGTAATTCTGCCTGCCAGAAGTCCATCAGTTTTTCCAAATCCGGTTGTTGTATCAGATCTATTTTATTAATGGCCAGCA
>JBEPWN010000334.1:0-3816 GCA_041642395.1 Marinilabilia sp.
ATTCTTCGACCAATGGAACGAATGAAGAGGAAGGCACTGGTTTAGGTTTATTATTGTGTAAAGAATTTATCGATATTCATAAAGGAATGCTTAAGGTGGAAAGTAACCTTAATAAAGGGAGTTCCTTTGAATGCCTGTTACCTCATCAGGACTTTAACTCTGAACACCCGGTCAACTGAAGCCCTCACTATTCAAATGCCTTCTTTCTTAAAAAATCCCTAAACCAACGCCCCGACGCCTTTACTGTGCGTTTTTGAGTTTTGAGATCATTATACACCAGACCAAATCTCGGTTGAAATCCTTCCCTCCACTCAAAATTATCCAACAGTGTCCAGACAAAGTAACCGGCAACCGGAATATCTCTTTTGATGGCTTTCTTTACCTGTTTCAACATTTTCTGATGATACTTTTTTCGCCTGGCATCATTTATCTTATCTCCACGTAGAAAATCCTGGTAACACACTCCACTTTCGCTAATTATTATTTTACGAATGCCAGAGTACTTTGCGTAAAAATCGAGCAATGCAGACAACCCTTTGGGATAAGCATCCAGCCCCATGCTGTTTAAGTTGGTTTTCCGTCGCCATGGCTCCACTTCAGTGGCAAACAAGACAGGCGGAAAAAGACTGAATTTTGCCACCACGCGAAAATAATACTGAAGTCCTATAAAATCAAAATCAAAAGCCAGCCGCTCTTCATCACCAGGAAGAAAGTAACTTTTTATGATATTCAATGCAGGCATAATGTCAGTGGGATAACCAATGCCAAGCAATGGCTCAACAAAGAACCGGTTTAGCAGACCTTCCACACGCCTGGCAGCCCGGCGGTTGAAAAACGCTGTACTGGAAGGTTTCACGTAGGAACAAGACAATGCCACGCCAACTTCAGCATCCTTAACATTTCTCCTGACAATCCTTCCCCCCTCTGCCATGCACAAAGTTGCATGATGGGCAGCTTTCATGAAATTGCCAATGCCATTGCGGCCCGGAGCATGATAACCGCTAAAATACCCCAGCCCCACAAAGGTCATGGGTTCATTCATCACAATCCAATGTTTCACCCTGTCGCCAAAAGCTGTTGTTACAACTTCCACATAATTGGAAAAACACTTAAGAATATCCCGATTTGTCCAGCCCCCTTCATCTTCCAGACACTGAGGAAGATCCCAGTGATAAATGGTTACCCACGGCTCGAGACCTTCATCATGACAAGCATCAATAACCCTGCTGTAAAAATCGATTCCCTTTTGATTAGGTTTTCCTTTACCATCGGGGATAATTCGTGGCCACGAGAGTGAAAAACGAAAAACACCAAAACCGAGCTCTCGTGCCAGTTTTATGTCTTCCTTGAAGTTTTTATAAAACCCGGATGTCTCACCAGGTGCATTACCATCATTAATATTTTGAATGTCGGAAGTAAAAGTATCCCAAATGCTTGCCGATTTGCCATCTTCAAATGCACCACCTTCATTCTGAAAAGCACTGATGGTAACACCCCATTTGAAATCTTTTCCGAAATTTTTCTTCCTGAACATACCCGCCTTAATAAAAACAGCAAAGTTAAACGGTAATTATGAGCGGAAAGTTAATTGAAGGTTAAATCAAACGCCAACCGGTCGCAACGCTAAAAAGGTCTACGCTAAACGCGGTCGGGTTTGTAAATTTTGATAAAACCGGCTTCATTTAAACCCTGATCAATGTGATATCCGAAGAATATGAGAATACTTTTGATCCACCTCTCCATCAAATTGCGCATCTTTAAAAACAACATCTCCCTCGTACTTAGTATATTTAAAGTCCACCTCTTTATGAAAATGGGCATCACTAAACATGACGCCATCCGGAAACCTAGCATATTTAAAATCAGCCTCTTTCATAAATTCCGCTTCATGAAAATTTACAAAACCTGAAAAAACAGTGAATTTGAATCGACAAGCTCAATGCATCGTATTTACTCAAGTAAACTGCATATTTTCGGGCTTCGCAAGCCTTGTAACTGGCACTTTCTGACCAGACACATTAGACTTAAGATACTTTCCCCACTTTATAGACGGACACTATTTAGTGTGTGAAAATTATGCGACGATTTTAAACCTTAAATTGTTACAGATTAATAGTTGATGAAAAACCCACTTTCCCAGTCACCCCATTCCTCCATGCTCTTTGCTCCATGCCCTTTACTCCATGAACCTGACTCATCCCTCAACACCTCCATCCCGATTACTTGTTTTGTGTATTTCCGCTCCTCGAATACTACGAAAAACGCATCGGGATTTCGTCACTCATCCTTGAGTGCCTCAACTGGATTGCATGTCGCAGCCCGCCAACTCTGCCAACCAATAGCAATAAAAGCAATTGAAAATGCGAAAACCCCACTTAAAAGAAAATATCCCGGATGTAAAAATATTCTACTTGCAAAATTGCTAAGCCATTCTCTCATCACAAAAAAATCCAATACAAAAGCCAGTAGCGTTGCAACAAGCACCCAAACCATTGTACCACGCAGGAGCTGTATCACCACTTCATTTTCAGTACTTCCCATCACCTTACGTATGCCGATTTCTTTTCTACGTCGGTTTACATTAAGTATGGAAAGAGCTAAAAGTCCCATAAAACTAAGTATAATCGCCAGCGCGGTACCGGTTGATACCAATTTCATCACACGCTCTTCACCGGCAAATTTATTATTGTAAATATCAGACAAATGAAAAAAACCTGAAACATAACCGGGATCATAATGACTGAATACACCAGCTACCTGCTTATGCCTTTCAGGAGTAAACTCCCCGTTAACGCGAAGGTACATCACCGCTACTTCATCAGAATAACTTGTTATGGCAAGCGGAGCAATAGATTCTCCGGCATGATTGGAATAGTAAAAATCACTGACCACACCTGTCACTTCGAGCGGCTCTTCATGCATTTGCACCAAAGTTCCAACAGGATTCTCCAAACCCAGCATTTTAACAGCCTTTTCATTTAAAATAATTGACCTGGGGCCTGATTTGCTTCGCTTCAGATAAGTACCATCAATGAGTTGCAATTTCATTGTTTTACAAAAACCCGGTTGAACACGATATTCATTAACGGATTTAAGACGTCCCGGATCACCATACTTTTTAATGCCTTGTCCGCTTGTTCCGCCCCCCATGTTGTGAAACGAAAACCCAACATTTTCCACAAAGGAATAGTGACTCAACTCTTTTTCTATTGTATTGATATGCTTTGAGACTTGACTGTTAAACCCTCGCATTCCTATGACATTTTCTGAATTAAATCCGTGAGGAACATTTCTAAGATGGTTAACCTGAGCCCTGATAATGATTAAAGAACTAAGCAGAAATACTGTAATGGTAAACTGAACCAACACAGCAATGACGGTGAGTCTTCCTTTCCGTTGTAGCAAACCGGATTTACCTTTAAGTCCATCGACAAGTTTAATGGTTGAAAGATAAAAAGTAGGCCATGCTCCGGAAATAATAATCAACAGTGATATAAACAACAGCACGATTGAAATGCCTGACAGAGAAAAAAGCCGCGACACATCAAGCGTTGACATCATTAATGTTGAAAAATGAGACTGAGCCAACCAGGCAAACAAAACAGCCAGGGCAAACGCTGCAAGTCCTATTAAACCTGTTTCTGCATAGAAAAGCTTCCCCATATTCCACTTTGAAGCACCCAATGTTTTCCGCGTCGCAATTTCTTCCATCCGTTTTTCGCTGTGCAGAATATAGAGATTTATAAAATTGACCATTGCCAGGAGCAAAATAAAAAAAGCAATGCCGCCAACTATCAAAATATGAGTCAAATTTGC
>JBEPWN010000335.1:0-3811 GCA_041642395.1 Marinilabilia sp.
ATTTCATATTTTCTTGTTGACCATTTATCAGAGATTAATGGTTATTCATTTCGACCGAGACTCATTCATTATAAAGATTATTACTCCCCCGATTATCCTTTTTTTCCAATACTTGGGGATTATTTATATTATATCCCGGAAACTTTCAACGAGGAGATTTTTATCGGAGCTCTGCTTTTAATGGGCCTGGAAAGGAATTTCAAGAGACTGGATAAAAACATAATTGCCATAGGAGTTGCTTTGATCTTCAGTTTGATGCATCAGGCAATGTACAAATGGAGTCCGGTTCAACCGGGAATATTGTTATCAATTCAAACCATTCTGACGTTGTTTTTCGTTGGGGTTTTACGAAATGCATTGATCCTAAAAACAAGGAAGATTGCTTATTCGTGGGCAATTCACCTGAGTTTTAATATGATATTTTTTTCGGGATTTTATATTAATAATGAAACCGGCAACTTTGCCAGCGAACCGGAAACATTTAACATTGTATTTGGCAACCTTACAATGGTTATTCTGACGGGACTAATGGCTTTGTTGTCATTGATTTGGTTAAATATTAAGAGACCTGTAAATAAGAGACAGAAAGCTTCCGGCTATATATAATAAAGAGAGGTGCAAGACCCAGCGATACTTCGGCAAGCTCAGTAACCATACTTCGGCAAGCTCAGTAACCATACTTCGGCAAGCTCAGTAACCATACTTCGGCAAGCTCAGTAACCATACTTCGGCAAGCTCAGTAACCGTACTTCGGTAACCTCAACAATCATTATTCCAGGTTGAACTACCTCCCGACAGGAACTAACTGGATTTTATAGACTCATTGCCGGGTTTTGTTGTTTTATGGGTATGCCATACATTAATGCTACAAACAAACTGATAGTCAGTATCTATAAATTGATTATATTTGGACTATGATTACAAAGACTGAAATATTATCCAAACTGACTGAGTTGAAGCCAATTCTTTATAAAGACTATGCTGTTAAAGAGATTGGTTTATTTGGGTCATATTCCGACAACTCTAACACTGAGGAAAGTGATATTGACATCTTGATTGAGCTTGAAAGACCCATTGGCTGGAAGTTTTTCAGTCTGGAACTTTTCCTTGAGAAAGTATTCAACAAAAAGGTTGATTTGGTTACAAAAAACGCTCTTAAAGAACAAATTAAAGATGACATCTTAAAACAAGTAAATTTTGTTTAGTGAAAAAGGATGATCGAACATACAGGATGTATCTTGAGGATATGAATTTAGCCATGGAAAGAATTGCAGAATATATCCATGGCTTTTCTTTTATCCAATTTAAACGTGATTATAAAACCGTAGATGCGGTTATTCGAAATTTTGAGGTTATCGGGGAAGCGTCAAAAAATCTACCTAAAGAATTTAAAGATGCGCACCCAGAGGTTCCCTGGAGTGAGATGTATTTGCTGCGAAACAAAGTTTCACATGAATACTTCGGAATAGATTATGAAATTATTTGGGACGTGGCATTGAATTATCTCCCTGGTAATAAGAAACAAATAGAAGTTATTCTAACCACAGAAAAAAAGCGTTAATCCATTTCTGGAGGATTTGTGATTCCTTTTGGATAATCCGGAGCGAGCTGCCCCCCTAAAACCGGAGAGATTTCACCTCAAATTAGAATGAAGAACAACTGCCATTCCGGCGTATGTTGACCCCCCTTCAAGATCGGTTATCGTCGATTATTCCGGATCATGTTCACGACAGTTTTCAGACATGATAGCCGGATGATCAAAATTAATGAGTTTCATAACGTTATTGGCGTTAGGGATACCGCCAATGCTGCGTCCAGAAGCCAACGTATGTATAGAAACATAATTTTTTTTAACACTATGCGATTTAACTGTAAAGATTTTGACAATTTCTATACAAATGGTTCTATCTTTGTATAGATTTTTTAAAATTCTTTGCATATGGAAAATTGGGGGTTAACAGAATTGCCTTTAAACGTTGATTTAGAAACAAAAAAAGTATTAAAAGCCTTGCCTTCAGCACATGCTGCATTGGCAGAGCTTAAAGGAATAGCATCAACTATTCCCAATCAAAGCATTCTGATTAATACACTTGGACTGCAAGAAGCAAAAGACAGTTCGGCAATTGAAAATATCATTACAACGCATGATGATTTATATAAGTCTGAGTTGAACCTTGAAGCATTTAAATCACTTCAGGCCAAAGAAGTCCAGAATTACATCGCGGCATTAAAAAAGGGATTTGAGCTGACTTCAGAAACAGGATTACTTACGAATAGGAGTATCTTGAAAATTCAGGAAATACTTGAGGATAATAAAGCTGGGTTTAGAAAATTACCAGGTACTGCTTTGAAAAATGCAACAACTGGTGAGACAATATACACTCCACCACAAGAATATGAAGATATTATTCGATTAATGTCAAATCTTGAACGATATATAAACGATTCAGAATTACAAGATTGCGACCCATTAATTAAAATGGCAATTATTCACTTTCAATTTGAGAGTATCCATCCTTTCTATGACGGAAACGGAAGGACTGGGAGAATAATAAATATTCTTTATTTGATATTGGAAAAACTTCAAACATTACCAATTCTTTATCTAAGTAATTATATTGTCAAAAACAAACCAGACTATTATAGATACTTACAAAAAGTAAGAGAGGAGAACTTATGGGAAGATTGGATTTTATTCATGATTAAAGGAATCGAACAAACATCAAAAGAAACAATCGAATTAATTTTCAGGATAAAAGAATTAATGCTTGAGTTTAAGCATAAGCTAAGAGATAATTATAAATTTTACAGCCAGGATTTGCTTAATAACTTATTCAAACATCCTTACACAAAGATTGAATTCGTCGTTAATGATTTAGGCGTTTCCAGATTAACAGCAGCAAACTATTTAAATAAACTTGCTGAAGATAAAATGCTAATAAAGAACAAATTGGGCACAGGAAACTATTACATCAACCAAAAACTATTTGACTTATTGACAAAAAGATAGAAAAGCACAGGCGGTAACAAAGCTATTATACACTAACCGTAGCATCCACAGCATATTAAGGGTTTTGTTCTACACATTCACATGCGTTCAAGCTTATAAAACCATAGCTGGTCTGAATGCCACAGCCGACTGCCTTCCCAATGACCCCTCCAAAGATGAACAGCATGAATTGCCCTTGAAAAATCGCGGGTTTTGTGTTAACTTTTTGTGAAATCATGCATGTGCTGCGATGCAGTTTGATTTTCCATCAAATCATTGCATACGTGTGCATTGATCCACTTCCTTCCTCACAAAAGATTGAACCATCATGAAAAAAAATGTTTTCGTTTTCGGACTTAATCACAAAAACCGGTCGATCATTGAAGAAACATTCCAAAAGGAAGAAATAGAATTTCATTCATTGCTCGATTTTGAGGATGTTGTGGAAGCAGAGAGTTACAACTTTGCGGAGTTGCTTGAGAAAGCCAGAGATCAGTTGAACAGTTTTGACGGATCGATTGACGGAATTGTCAACTTCTGGGACTTTCCGGCCACTGGTCTGCAATCTATACTGGTAAAGGAATTCGATCTTCCGGGAGTTGGTGCCAAAGCTCTTGCGAAATGTTCGCATAAGCTCCTCAGCCGGGAGGTACAGAAAGAGATCATTCCCAAACACATCCCGAAATTCCGTGGTTTTGATCCTTTTGCGGATGATCCGCTTTCCGATATTAATTTATCTTTCCCCTTCTTTATTAAACCGGTAAATTCATATGCCAGCTTTCTTAGTTTTTCCATAAAATCGGAAAAGGATTTTGAAGAAGC